>CAJXEG010000016.1 GCA_913052425.1 uncultured Flavobacteriaceae bacterium
CAAAATGAGTTTAGCAAAAGTCCACCTTCAAACCATAAAGAAGAAAATTGGATTAACTGGAGATCAAATCAATTGAGCGAATTTGGGAAAAAGGTATACCAAAAAGTAAAGTCCATTAATCCCAAAACTCTGGTTTCTTGGGCACCAAGTATATACCCTTGGTCAAAACAGGAATATTTACAATCTTGGCCAGATTGGATCATTGGAGGCTATGCTGATTTTATTGTTCCACAATTTTATAGGTACCAACTTAATGATTATTCAAGTATTATTGATCAATTGGAAACTCAGCTAAACGCCAAAGAAAGAAAAAAAGTTTATGCAGGTGTGCTTACAGCTCTAGGAGGGGGATATAGAATTAATGATACACTTCTGGTTGATATGGTTAATTATCATCGATCAAAAGGGATTGAGGGTGAGGTGTTTTTTTATTATGAGTTTTTTAATCGTCAATAACTAAAATTAATTAATAAGACAACCTATAAACTTTCCTTTTTGTTTTACTGGTCGAGACCGCTCAATAACAATCATAACCTCTTTATTTTAAAGGGGTTATCTTCGTTTTTGGGAGTTTGTAAAAAGGGTGTGTTCTAAAATGTATTCTACATTTGTTAGGCTATTTGAGTTTTAATAACTCCCCTTCAAATTTTTTCATCACATACAGGTGCAATTTGGCCTGGGTTAATTTATAAATGGCCCACGGCAGTCGGGGAACATATTCGTGTATGGCGGTGATGACATATTCATTGTCCAAAATGGATCGGAATTCCAACCATCCCAAATCTGTTCTTTTGGTCAACACCCCGCCGGTAATGTAAAAAAGCTGTCGGTTGGGTGTACTTCTGTCTTCGATCAATTGCAATTCCAACAACATAATTCCCAGGAGGTAGAATCTCAAAAAGCTGCCATCAAAGCGCGGATTGATCAAACCGGCAAATCTTTTACTCAGCCAAATGGGATAATGTTTGGCTACCCATTGGGCATTGTACTTTCCGGGATTGTAGATTCTCTGTACACTTCTTACGGTATTTTTTTCGGTACGGATTTGATGAAAAGAGGGAAGGGTAGGAGGCTTTTGGGTAAGCGCTCTTTTGATACTGGTTTCGATGGGGGTAAAATCAATGTCATACAAATCGGAATATTCATTACTGGGAATCATGCGATGCTTTAGGCTCTCCACCAGTGGTGAGACAAAATTGATATCGGAATTACCAAAAATACTGACCCACCATTTTGATAGTCCTACCGTAAAGAAAGGCATGGAAAAAATCAAACGTTTTTTGCGCATCATCTTTGAGGTTTTTTGGAGAAGTTCCATGTAAGTCATAATCTCTTTACCCCCTATCTCTATATTTTTATTATAGGTTTTTGGATTTCCGATACATTGTTTGATCAGGGAAAGAATATCAAAGACATCAATGGGTTGGTTTTCGGATTTGGTCCATTGTGGGCAACCCATTACCGGGAGGTTTTTTACCAGATGGGTAACGATCTTAAAGGAGGAGCCACCGGGCCCGATGATGATACCGGCCCTGATGGCAGTCAAGGGTGTTGATCTGGCCCCCAAAGTTTTTTCCACCTCATAGCGCGACAAAAGGTGATTGGAAATCTGGTGTTTGTCCTTGGGCAGTATTCCGCCCAGATAGATGATCTGTTTGAGTTTATTTTTTAGGGCCGCTCTCGAAAAATTGTCGGCCAGCAGCAGGTCTGTATCTTCAAATTTCCCCTGATTTAATCGGGTGGAGGGTTGCATGGAGTGAACCAAATAGATGGCAATATCAGCTCCTTCCAAGGCTTTTTCTGTACTGGACATGGAATACAAATCAACCGTTTGCCAAAGAATTTTGTCATTGGGATTGGTTCGGACTTTTTTTCGGCTCAATGCGACGATATGATAATCATCTTGGAACTCTTCAATGATCCACCGTCCTATGAAACCTGTTGCTCCCGCCAGTACGATTGTTTGTTTCATTACCCTAAATGTATCAAATTAAGCCCATAAGGGGCATGGTTTTTATCAAATAAAAAACTTTAAAAGGGAAGGTAAAATTAAAATTACTTAACTTTGTACTTTGTTTGAAAACAATACCTGTAGATTCAATAACATAAAAATGTTGTGTGTTGTTAAAATTGGGAAACCAATAAATTAGCAACTGATGAGAAGCTTTCCAGTAGTTCGGAGAGCTTTTTTTATTTCCGGGTGTTTTTAGATGATGACTAAAGTCCGAAGCAGTAAATTTTATTTCCGGCTTTGGTTCCGGGTTTTCCACTTCCTCCCCCTGCGATGACGATGTACTGTTTACCATCGATTTGATAGGCAGCAGGAGTAGCATAGCCACCGGCCTCTAATTGGTACTCCCAAAGGAGTTTTCCATTGGATTGGTCAAAAGCACGAAAACGCTCATCCATGGTCGCGCCGATAAAAACCAAACCTCCTGCAGTAACCACTGGTCCCCCCATATTGAAGGTTCCCGTGGGGGAATGCCCCAATTTCTCCAACGCGGGATAGGTGCCCAGTGGAATTTGCCAATCGATTTTTCCGGCATCCAAATCTATCTTTGACAAGGTTCCCCATGGAGTCTCATTGATGGGATATCCATTTTTGGTTTTTAATTCCGGATGTCCATTGGCCACCCACGGAATTTCTAATATCTTTTCGTTATTGTCGATTTCAATGACTTTATCTTTTCCCATACCGACGATATAGTCAGACAAAGCATCGACTGCTTTGGCATCAAAATGGGGGAAGGCGGGCATTGCCCCTTTTCCATTGATGAGTGTTGTTTTGATGTGCTGTCGGTCGTTTACCCGGACGGAATTCAATATATTGTTTTGAGCGGAGTTGTGACAGATATTACAATTCGAATTGAAGAGTTGTTTTCCATAATTGTAGGAAGATATTTTTTGGTCTTCCAACAAGTTCAGCATGGCAAACCATTCCGGTTCATTACTGGTATTGACATAGAGGGATCTGTCGGAGGGGTCATAAGCTGCCCCTCCCCAATCAGTTCCTCCATTGAATTGGGGGAATACCATGGTGGGTTTTACAGCTGGGGGTAAATAGAGTTGTCCATAGATCATGCTTTGCAAGGAATCTTTAATGGACTTGTTTTCGAAGCCTTCTATCTGGTTTAAAGCATTCTCATCGATGGTAATCTTACCGTAAATCAGCTCTGGGCTTGTAAAGGGTTGTGTTTTTGAGGCCATTTCTCCGGGAATATCACTGGGGGGAACTGCTACCTCCTTAATGGGATGAATCGGTGCTCCGGTAAAGCGATCCAAGACAAAAAGTTGCCCTGTTTTGGTGGGTTGCGCAATGGCCTCCAACAATTTTCCATTGGATTTTACCCGAATCAAATTGGGAGGACATGGAATGTCATAATCCCACAAGTCGTGATGAACGGTCTGAAAATGCCATATCCTTTCTCCGGTATTGGCATTGAGGGCCAAAATACAATTCCCAAATAGATTGTCACCGATACGGTTGCCGCCCCAATGGTCATAGGAGGGAGAACCCGTCCCAAAAAACAGCATCTCGTTTTCTTGATCCAAAGTAAACCCACTCCAACTGTTGACCGAAATGTACTCGTTTTGCCAAGCCTCCTTGGGCCATGTGTCATAACCCACCTCCCCCGGACGTGGGACGGTTCGGAATTCCCATTCGATCGCTCCCGAGTAGAGGTTGAATGCTCTGATGTTTCCCGGCATGGTTTTTTGATTGGCACCATCCAACACCCTTGATCCCAATATCAGTAAATTTTTGTGCACAATTCCGGGAGTAGAAGCTGTGATAAACAATTGTTCCGCCTTGATTCCAAAGCCTGTTTTGAGTGATATTTTTCCCGCTTCACCAAAAGAGGAAACGGATTTTCCCGTAAGGGCATCGATGCAATAGAGAAAAGACGCCGCCACAAAATAGAGCCTTCCATTTTTTCCATCATCGAAATAAGTAACACCTCGGGAATTTCCCGAGTATTTTTCCCCCGGAAATGGATCAAAGCTCCAATTGAAATTGCCTTGAGCAGCATTGATGGCGTGAACCTTCATGTCGGGGCCGATAACAAACATTTGATCGCCTACGATGATGGGGTTGCATTGTATTCCATCTCTGTGATTTTCCTTCTTATCATAAATTTCAAGCTCCCAAAGTAATTTCAGTTGCCCAATATTGGTGGTGTTGACCTGAGTTAAATTGGAGTATTTAGACCCGGAAGGATCGCCGCTGTATATCGACCATGATTTGAATTCTTTGCCAGACTCACTTCCACAGGAAAGGAAAAGCAATACCAATAGAAATTTTAAAACTCCCATCATTGAATTCAAAAATAAACCAGTGTGTGTACTTGTTTTTTTCAAAGCTGTCCTTAAAGATTTTACTAAAGTTAAAATTTTTAGACGATGTTAAGGAACAATTATATTTAGTTTTTTGGGAAGCACTCTGACCTCCAAATGATTTGAAGCAATAGGCAGATATTCACCGTCAATTTGTACACAAAAATCATCTTGATCTAAAAGGGTGATTTTCAATGCTGAGAGACGAAGTAAATTAAATCTTTTTGCCGTTAATTTCCTTCCTAACAATGCGTAGAGAAAAAACTTAATTTTATTGAACAGATTTGACTTTTCCATCCAAAATAAGTCCAACAGTCCGTCATCACTAAGGGCTTGGGGGGTAAGTGAGAAATCATAACCTTGTTGGTTGGTATTGGACACCAACAAAACAAATGGGCTGATTTGTCGTATTTCCTTCTGGGATTCAATTTGGATTTTCTGATGTTTAAAACCCGCCACAGAGTCAAAAAAGGCAATGACATAGGCCCAGATCCCATGCCATCCATTCTTCTGGTAATTCCGGATAAAATGTGATTCTAAGGCGCAACCCATATTTCCAAAAAAATGATACCCGTTAACCACTCCCACATCCATTTTGGCAAGCTTATTTTTTTTGATGACTTGGACTGATTTAGAAATTTCGAATGGAATTTTAAAATGACGGGCAATACCATTTCCGGATCCTAAGGGTATAATACCCAAAGGAATCTCCGTCTCGACCAATCCTAGAGCGACTTCATTGATCGTTCCATCTCCCCCACAAGCCACCACCGCATCTGCTTTTTCGTCAATCGCCTTTTGGGTTAAATCGATGGCGTGCCCTTTTTTCACAGTACTAAAGATGTGGCAGGAATCCTTTTTGTTGTCAAAAGTTTTCTCCAGTGACTTGCGCAATTGTTTCAGTGTGTATGCCCCTAGAGGCTTGACAATGAAATATACCTTCATAGGTTTGAGGTTTGACTACTTTTTTCGTCCCGACATTAGGGTTTCAAAATAATCTTCAAGAAACATACTGCATTTCTTTTCCAGTTCAATCATCTGCTGGGTTTTGTTCTGGATCAGATTATTTTCCATGTTTTTATCTTTTAGCTTATAAAAGCCAATGGCTTTTTTTCCATTGTGGACACAGATGAAATTTTCATCCATAATAAAATAACTTCCTCCGCTAAAATAATTAATTACAAATGGATGATGCTTTTGATCAGAGACTAAACTTCTTCCCCAACTTTTAAATGGCTTGGGATAGTCGATCAGGTCGGCAACGGTGGGGAAGATGTCCATATGGCTGACCAGTCTCATATCAACCCCTTTGAGCTTACTGTTGGGTTTGAAGATCATCAAAGGATTGGCAAATCGATTCACTGTCTTTTCATAAAAAGGAAAATGGGTTTGGTTGCCGTGATCGGCAGCAAACAAAAATACGGTATTCTCAAACCAGGGGGCATTACTACTTTCTTTAAAAAATTGTCGTAGCGCATGGTCGGTATATCCCACACATTGGTGCATGGGCACATGGCCTTTGTCAAATTTCCCCTCATACGCTTTTGGGATCACATAAGGCTCATGTGAAGTGATCGTAAAAACACTGCTGAGGAAGGGCGTTTTTTGTTGGTCTAAAACCGATTTCATATAGCGCAAAAAAGGTTCATCCCAAATGCCCCAAGAGCCATCAAACTCATCGTCATTATTAAATTCAGTTCTGCCGTAATAACGTTCAAACCCCAGGGTATTGGCAAAGCCCAAAAGGCCCATGGATCCGTTTGTGGCTCCGTGAAAAAAAGAAGTATGATACCCCAATTGGTTGGCGAACGAAACCACAGAACTTACCTTTTGTCTGGAATAAAGCGATGAGGCGTATGAGGTTTCAAAAGAAGGAATACCCGCCAAAATGGAGGGCATGCCATGAATCGATTTTCGGCTGGTGGCAAAACCGTTGGGAAAAATCAAACTGTGTTGTGCCAATGAGTCCAGAAATGGAGTATAACCCTCAAAATCAGGGATGTTGTAGGGTTGGTTCAAAGCTCCCCAATACTCTCTTCCCATACTCTCAAGGATAAAGATCACCACATTGGGCTTTTTCTCAAATCTTTCTGATGGGGGGTACTGTTTGATGGTGTTCAGTTCCTTTTCAACTTCCAGATCGGTGAAGCGGTCTTTGGATTTGTTAAAATTGTCCTGCCCCAGTGTTTTAAGAAGTGTGAAGGCACTACTGAGTATCACATCGGCCTGTTGTGGGGTTCTGACATTGTCCATGGCATCGATCAGCGTGATGGGACGGGTACTCTTTTTGAAATCACCCCCACGAGCCCCCAAAACAAAAAGCGCAATGCTTCCAAAAAATAAAACAACAGAGCTGAGACCGTAACGCCAATAATTTTCTATAATTACGGGATAGATCTTTACACTTTTGTAGGCCAAAGCCAGCAGATAGAGCATGGCAATAAACAGAATGATGAGGTGCAAATAAACCCAAGCAAAATGTATAAGCAAATCGGTTTTGTTGCTTTCAAACTCAATCACTTCCAAAAAATTATTCATCAATCGGTTTTGATTGAACCGATAATAAGCAAAGTCAATAAAGTTGAGGGACAGAAAAAAGGCATTGCAAAGCCAATAAACCCAAAAAACCACTTTTTGATATAATGGGTAGGTTGTTTTTTTCCACGGAATGATCGACATCAGAATAAAAATCATATTGGAGTAAACAATGGCGACATTGTCAAAACGCAGTCCATAATAGCACAATTCCGCCAGTTGGGAAACCGATTTTACCTGAACCAAGTCATTATTGAAATAAACAAACATTAGCCTGCAAAAGAAATAGCACAAATAAACAAGAAAGATGCGGTAAAAAAGTGATGTGTATTCTTGGAGGCGGAGATTCATAATAAAATACAATTAGCAAATATATGATTTACTGATCTTTTGTCAACTTAGTTAGAGGGGAATCGACGAAACTTATTTTCACTACAGTATAATTTTTTTAAAAAAAGTAGGGTATTTAATTTCTGAATCGGGTTATGGGTGTAATCAAAAAAGAAATTGTTATGAAAATGAAAAAATTAGCATTGTTAACATTGAGTCTCGGTGTGTTCACTTCTTGTTCCGAAGACGTAGTAAGTGGTTTCTCAGAAAATCTCAGTACGACTACTGTTGTGGAAACCATCAATTCCATTGCCTTTGAGGAGGACATCGACGACTTAGTTTCAGAAAGCTTTGATTTAAGTTCCAATGCGATGAGTGCTCGATCCGCTGATGCAGACTCAGACAAAGGTCCCAAAAGATTTAAAGGAGATAAATACGGGGACTGTGCAACCGTGGTTGTAGATGAAGAGAATAATACCAAGACCATTGCTTTCTCCGAAGAATGTGAGGGAAAACGTGGCCAGACCCGAAGTGGAACCATGATTGTTACTTACTCAGAAACTCAGGGAGAAACCGGAAGTTTTAGACAAGTCACCTATGATGACTTTTATCTCAACGGGGTTAAAATCGAAGGAACCCGCAGAACCGAAATCATATCCATAGACGAAAACGGTAGTAAAACCATGCGAACAACTGTAACCGATGGAAAAATGATTTACGAAGACGGTACTTTTAAAACCAAAAGTGCTGATATGACCCGTTACACTCACGTGGAAAACGATAAGAAGCAATACAGCACGCTCAGTGGAAGTAAATCCGGAGTCAGTACTGAAGGGGTTAGCTTTTCCATGGAAATCACTACTCCCATCAAATTTGTTTACGACTGTTTTGGTGAAGGACAAAGAAAAAGAGGAAAAGTCCCGGTAGAAGGAATTAAGGTCACCGACGATGGGGAGCAAATCATCACCACCGATTTTGGAGACGGAACCTGTGATACACTTGTAGAAATTTCCAAAGATGGAGAGGTTGAAACGGTGGATCTGAAAGATATCAAAAGGAAAGACCGCTTTAAAAACTTATTGAAAAAGAAAAAGAAAAATAATAAGAAATAGGCTTTGTTCGTAATTATCTGTCAATATTCCGGTCCAATTCCTTCGATAAAACTTATCTTAGGGATTGGATTTAAGGAGTTAAAAGTTGACGGCCAAAGATTTTAAAATGATTTATGATACGCACTTTGACGACCTCAGACGCTACCTCATCTACCGATCGGGGGATCAGGATTTGTCTGGAGACATTGCTCAAAATGTATTCATGAAGGTTTGGACCAAAAAAATAGAGATTGCCTCAGGCAATATCAAAAGCCTGCTCTTTAAAATGGCCACCGAAGAGTTCATCAGCCACATCCGAAGAAAAAAAGTAGAAAAAGAGTATACTGAAAGTATAGATTTGAGATTGATCCGGGAGCCAGACAACAATGATGATCTTTTGGAAAAAAAAGTACTATTTCAAAAAGCCTTAAACCAATTGCCGGAGAAACAAAAAACAGCCTTGTTGATGAACAAGATCCAAGGCCTAACTTACAAAGAAATTGCAGAAGTATTAAATTTGTCACAAAAAGCGATTGAAAAGCGAATAGGTTTGGCTTTAAAGGCATTGAAACAAAACCTCAATCAAAGATGAGTAAAAAAGAACAGTTTACGGATGGAGAGATCGACGATTTTTTTTCTAAAGTGGAAATTCCATTAGAAAAAGACAAGGATCACATTTGGTCTGAAAAGTTTGAATCTTTGGTCAAAGACGATGTCGTCTCGTCCTCAAAAAAAATCCCTATTTTTCGTTTGTATTGGCAATATGGGATCGCAGCTTCTTTTGCCATACTCCTGGCCGCTACCTTCTATTTCGATTCCCAAAATACTGTTTCACAAGAAGCCAAGCTGGTCGAAACCGTAGAGGATTCTGAACAAGACCTGCTGGCAGATCAAACCATCATCGAATCCCTGTTTGTGGAGGATAACGAATTTGATGAATGGTTTGAAGAACAATATGTTTTGAGTTCAGTCAATTAAAAATGAAAAAAAGTAAAACTATATATGCCCTGTTGTTGTTCACCACTCTGTGGTTTAGTGGTTTGGTGGCTCAGGACAATGTTCCTCAAAAAATATACACCCCCAGGCAATTGGAAATGATCGAATCCCAAAGGGAGTTGGTAAAACAAAACAGAGAAGCCTTCAGAGGTTCGCTGTCTGAGGAACAAAAAAACCTGCTCAAGGACAATTCACTTTCCATGAAAGAAAGGCAGCAGGCGCTCATGAAAACACTTACTGACACCCAGAAAGAGGTGCTCAAAGGCAATCGTGAGTCTCTGAAAAAACTAAAGGATGCCTTTTCCAAGTCCCTTACCGAAAAACAAAAAACTGCACTAAAGCTGCGCAAGAAAAACATCAAAGAGCGCAGGGAAAAAATCAAAGACTACAAGTCCGGCTTCGATGGCCGTAGAGAAAAGTTAAAGGAAAAGAAACAAAACGTAAAGCAACGGGTTAAGAAAATCAAACCCAAACCCAAACAATAGGTTTTTAATCTATTGGTTTGATCTTCAATTTTCTCCTTTTACTATATTTAGTCGATGAAAAAGTTCCTCTTTGTCGGCTTTTTTTTGGTACACCTTTATATTTTTTCGCAAACCGAAGAAGAAGACGCCATTCTGGACAGCGTCATGGACGAATTCTTCTCTACCGACAGTTTATTGGTAGACCTCTCCAAAGCCAGCTATTTGTACACTACTTTTTCATTTGATGAAAGCGTATTTTTTGCCGGACGGGATTTTGACATTAAGCAGTTTGGTTTTACACCCAGCATCAGTTATATGCGGGGGCAAAACTTTTTTATCAGTTTGGGCTCGGCCTATTTCAGTGAACTCGATCCCAAGTGGGATTTTGTCTCCATCAGCAACGGATATTCTGTTTTTTTGGACTCAAAGGAGCGATTGAGTTTGACCGGGATCTACAGCCGTATCTTTTTTACTGCCAATGCCGACGAACTCAATCCCAATAGACTTTCGGCTGCTTTGGCCTTCCGCAAAAACAGTTTCAGACTGCGATGCGCTACAGGATACCTTTTTGGAGGATCAACCGCTTTTTATACTTCCCTCACCAGCAGTTATGATATTTCAATTTTTGAAACCGATAAGTGGGAAATGTCCTTCAACCCTCAATTGAGTTTTTTGATGAGTGAACAAACCACTAGCGAACAAATTGCCTCCGGGTTTTTAAATACGCAAACACTAGAGAGAGATGTGTTCGACCTGATCAACACCGAAATCAGCATCCCCATTGATTTGGACAAAGGAAATTGGGATTTTCAATTGTCCTATAACATCAATTTACCCAAAGCTTTGGCCAATGAGAGTAACCTGAGTACATCAGGCTATCTCTCTTTTTCGGTAGGGTATTTTTCTGCCCTCTAAATTTCCAAGAGTTTATTATATTTAATAAAAATCTCTTGTGATTAAATTTTCCAAAACAATGGCCCCACTTTCACTGTTGATCATATTGTCATTGGGTGCTTGTGAATCTCCATCTCAAAAATACGTTCAAGCTCCTTTTTCAGCATTGGATACCTTGGCCACCAACGATTGGTGGAACCGCAAAACCAGCAAGATCATCAACATGAAAGTGCCCAGGGATCAGGTTGTCGCTTTTGGGATTTACACCACTTCAAACAATACCTTAAAGCTCTCTGCCCAGCTTTTTCCGCTCCATCCCGAGGAAACCCGAACCGTCCGACTGGAGTTATTCAAAAACAACCAATGGGAGGAGGTACAATCCCAAGAAGTCAACGAAATAGGATGGTCTGCCTTATTTAGAATTGAAGATTGGGACATGAACCAATCTGTAAAATATAAATTATCCCATGGTCAAAATGCCAGTTTCGAGGGAACCATAAGAAAGGATCCTAAAGAAAAAAGTGAAATAACGTTAGCGGCCTTATCCTGTAACAGTAATAAGGACAGAGGCGACAGAGAGGAATACGTAAATAACATCAATGCATTAGACCCCGACTTTGTGTTTTTTGCCGGAGATCAATCCTATGACCACAAGGAACATACGGCCGCCTGGTTAAAGTTTGGGATGCAGTTTAGAGAAGTTTTTAGAAACCGCCCTTGTGTTACCATTCCCGACGATCACGACATAGGCCAGGGCAATCTGTGGGGCGAAAGCGGTAAAAAATCCATGCGTAAAGACGGCAATGATGGGGGCTATTATTTTCACCCCGAATACGTCAAAATGGTAGAAAGGGCACAAACCGCTCATTTGCCGGATGCCTACCACCAAAACCCTTTGGAACAAGGTATCAAAGCCTATTTTACCAGCCTAAAAATTGGAGAGGTGGATTTTGCCATCATAGAAGATCGAAAATTTAAGTCCGGGCCCAATGGAAAAATCCCCCGACAGGGGCCAAGGGCCGACCACATCAATGACCCCAATTACAATCCCGAGTCCATCAATTTACCCGAATTGGTCTTGTTGGGAGAACTTCAGCATCAATTTTTGGAAGAATGGGGGAGTGATAAAAACACTGAAATGAAAGCCGTTCTATCCGCTACCGGATTTTGTGGAGGAGCCCACTTGCATGGCAAAGCAAGTAATCGCCTTCATGCAGATCTGGATTCCAACGGTTGGCCCCAGCACGGAAGAAATAAAGCCCTCGGCCTGATCCAAAAAGCCGGAGCAGTTCATATCGCCGGTGACCAACACCTGCCCACCGTAATTCATCACGGTATAAAAGCCTTTGAGGATGGCCCATGGGCTTTTGTAGTTCCTGCCATTGTCAACAACTACTACAGCAGATGGTGGTGGCCCGAAGACGAAATGCCCGGCGAAAACAACAACGAAATCCTCCCTTGGACAGGTCGCTATCTCGACGGTTTTAAAAATAAAATTACCATGCATGCCTATGCCAACCCGGATTCCAATTCCAACGGTGCAGGATTTGGTTTTGTCCGATTTAACATTGAAAAGAAGGAAGTCACTTTTGAGTGCTGGCCTAGAAACGAAGACGTTTCCCAGCCCGATGCAAAACAATTTACAGGCTGGCCCATAACGGTTAAACTCTAAAACTCTTGATGAAGAAGCTTTATTTATTTTCATTATTCTTGTTTTTTGGCTTTTTTGCCCCCCCCCAAAAAACAGTCACCCACCCCAATGTACTTTTTATCTTGGTGGATGATTTGGGTTGGAAAGATCTGAGTTGTTATGGAAGTTCCTTTTATGAAACCCCCAACATTGACCGATTGGCCGATATGGGCTTTCGTTTTTCACAGGCCTATTCCGCGCATCCCGTTTGCTCTCCCACTCGCGCCGCTATCATGACCGGCAAACACCCCACACGATTGAAAATCACAGATTGGATTCCCGGTCAAAACCCCCAAAACCGAAAACTACTCGGGCCCTCCGATCTTCATGCTTTGCCATTGGAAGAGACTACCCTGGCCGAGGCCCTTCATCAACAAGGTTATAAAACATTTTTTGCCGGAAAGTGGCACCTGGGTGATGAGGGTTTTTTTCCCGAAGATCAGGGGTTTGAAATCAATAAAGGAGGGCACCAAAAGGGCTCGCCCCCGGGGGGATATTATTCGCCCTACAAAAATCCTAAATTAGAGGATGGTCCTGAAGGAGAACATTTGACGGATCGGCTTACCGATGAATCGATCAGATTTATTTCTCAAAATCAAGACAACCCCTTTTTACTCTTCCTCTCCTATTATACTGTTCACACCCCCATTCAAGCCCACCGAGATCATTTGCCAAAATTTCAGGCCAAAAAGAAAACACTCAAAGACACCCTGGCCATTAAGATCAAAGATCAAGGTGGTTATACGGTACAAAATCAATACAATGCTGATTATGCCTCCATGGTATATGCCCTGGACAAAAATGTGGGCAGATTGATCGATCAATTGGAAACCCGGGCGATGTTGGACAATACCCTTATTATTTTTACCTCCGACAACGGTGGATTGACAACCTTGGAAAGAGTGAACCGTACTGCTCCCACAAGTGTTTTACCACTTCGAGCAGGAAAAGGATGGGTCTATGAAGGAGGGATCAAAGTTCCCCTGATCATCAAAACCCCGCATAACAAGATCGCTAAGGTCATTGACCGCCCGGCTGTCAGTATGGACTTTTATCCCACCATTTTGGAGTACGGCAATATTTCAACACAGCCCGACCAACATCGGGACGGCATAAGTCTAAAGCCACTTTTGGAGGGTAAAACCGATAAAACCCACTCCATAATGGTTTGGGATTTTCCCCACTATCACGGCAGTGGTTGGACCCCCGGGAGGGCCTTGCGTAAAGGCCCCTGGAAGCTGGTGTATTTCTTCGAAGAGGATCGTTACGAACTCTACCAAATTGACCAAGATCCCGAAGAAAAAATCGACTTGGCCAGCCAGGAAGGAGCCAAGCTCGACGAATTGAAACAATTGTTAAACGATTGGGTTCAAGAAATTGGTGCGCAATCCCCAACAAAAAATAAGATTTAAGACGATGAATAAAATATTTCAGCTCATTTTTTGGTTGGTTTTCAGTGTGGCTTTCGCACAGTCAACCGCACACAAAACCTTGGCCGATCTTCCCTACTATGAAAATCCGGTGAATGACGCTTATCAAAACGAACGCTGTAAGTTGGATTTGTATTATCCTGAAGATACCCAAAATTTTCCAACGGTAATATGGTTTCATGGCGGCGGACTCAAAAGCGGCGCAAAAGCGATTCCCGAGCAGCTAAAGGGCAAGGGCCTGGGCGTAGTGGCGGTCAACTACCGATTGCATCCCAAGGTGAATGCTCCAAAATACATCGAAGATGCCGCAGCTGCAGTCGCATGGGTATTTAAAAATATTGATCAGTACGGAGGGGACAGCAAGAAGATTTACGTCTGTGGATTTTCGTCGGGAGGCTATTTGTCTCTGATGGTGACTTTGGAGCAAAAATGGTTAAAAAAATACAAGTTGGAGGCCAACCAAATCAAAGGCGTCATTACACTATCGGCTA
>CAJXEG010000017.1 GCA_913052425.1 uncultured Flavobacteriaceae bacterium
CGGCCCATTGGAGTTTTCCATCGCTGATGTAATCAAACATTCTTCTGATGGCACTGTTGGGGCGTTGTACTTCCCCGATATAATGGATCCCTACATCCCATTCATAGCCGTTTCGCTTAAAAATGTGGGTAAACCCCCCAGCCGTATAGTGTCGTTCCAAAACCAAAACTTTTTGGCCTTCTTTGGATAAAAAAGCGGCGGCGGTCAGTCCGCCAATACCAGAGCCAATGACAATGGTGTCATATTTTTCCTCCGTTTTAAATTTTCGTTTGTAGGATTGTATCATGTTTTTTGAGGATTATATTTTAAAATTTGATCCGTGATCTCAATCGATTTTTTTCCTTTGCCACTGGAGTTGTTTATCGATCTTATCGAACATCAGTAATTCGGAGTAAAACTGCCAATCAAAAGCGTGTAGTTGATTTGCCAAATGGTGATGATGGTCTTGATCTAAAATATAGTCATTGGGTTTGTGAATGATCCTTGTTTTGGAATAGGTTTCCTCTACCTTGTCTCTCAAATTGTAAAAGTCCAATTTCAACTGAATGATCTTGGCTTTTTCGATCAGTCTTTCCTCATCGTTAGCGGCATGATCAAAACGTTTTAGGGCCAATAGAATTTTGGGGGTAAAACCCGCTACTTCGTTTACCCGCTGATAAACCTCAAGGGCATAAGAATTCCTTTTGGCCAGCTTTTGCATTTGTTCGATTTTTTGCTCCACCTTGGTTGTGTTTTCGATCATTTTTTCTGCAATGGATAGACGTTCCTTATTTTCAATGGACCATTGACCGGAGTTTCTGCTGTCCGGCAGAGAGATCAATCCGTCCTCTTCGGGATTTTCCATCTCTTTCAGGTAGTTTCTTTTGTTGCCTTTGAGTAAAATATTTTTCCATTGACCGACGGATTGCTCCAGCGAATCGATAAAAGCAAAATCATTTTCAGCCAATAGAAATGAAAATTCTCTGTGACGGTAGGCACTTTTGAGTTCGCTTTTGTTCAGTTGATCCCCTGACCAAGTATCGTTGGCAAAAGCAATAATCCCACGGTAATACAATTCAAAATGGGGTGAGTCGTCGTCCCAAAGGGTCAACAACAGTCCGTTGAGTCCCGTTTCGATAGAGGATAAGGCAAAAGAACGAATGTTGTCCATATTGCCCTCCCTTTGGGGCATCAATACCCATCGGGTTTGTCCTGCAGTAGCTCCCATTACTTTGAGTCCGTGATCTCGAAACCATTGCATGGCTTTGGTGTTGCCATAAGCTTCGGGACTGTGATAATTCCAACGCATGTAGATGCAATTTTTGGGAAATTGGGGTAGAAATGCTTCTAAATTTTTCTGATTGGAGTTCCAAATACTGTCCACTTCGGCTTTTGCCATTTCCGGTCGGAACATGGGGCGATAAACCCCTGTTTGTTTTAGGGGCATGTCATCCCAAAAAATGGGGGTTCTGCCCTTTTCTTCGGCAAATTGACATACTTTATTTAACCAAATCAATTGGAGTTCAAGGGGAGTCTTTCCGCTGTTTCTCCCCGTAGTTTTAACTTCGTCACCGCCCACATGGAAGTATTTTCCATGGGGTAGGGCTTCCAAAGCATCGAGATACAGGTCATATTGTACCTCATAGGTTATGGGATTGAGGGGATCAAAGGCCCAATCGCTCTCCGGATCATCTCGGAGGGATTTGTATTGTTCATGCTTCAGAACAAAGGAGGCATGTCCCAATCCCTGCACCAAGGGTGAAATGGAAATATTGCGCGCATGGGCGTATTCACTCAGTTTCTGCCATTGTTCGATGGTCAAAGCGTCGGACGAACCTACTGTGGGCTGCCTTTTGTATTTTATTTTATCTTCTACTTCTGCAATGATTGCATTAATCTTATATTTTTTGAGTTTATCAATCATCCGATAATAGTAATCCAAGGTTTCCATATGGTGTTTGACATCCCAATGGATGGCGCGGTAGGAGAGTAGAGGATAGTCTTGGATTTGGCATAAGGGGAGATGAACCCCTTGCTCTTCTGCGTCTTCCATCAATTGCTCCAAGGTCGCCAATCCATAGATCAGCCCTGCCTGATCTTTGGCGGTGATTTGGATTTGATTTGTGTTGATGTCCATCAGATAGCCTTCAGCCTTAAGATCCAGTTGTGGGTCTATGGCATAGACCAACTGGGCTTGGTTTTTATCATCGCTAGCTTCTGCTTCCGCCAAAAAATCACTTCCGGGTGGTAGGGGAATGCCTGAGGCGTTATGGTAATACTTCAGGTCGGAGGTGTTGAGTTCACTCTTGCCTGTGATTTTCCATTCCTTGGGTTGGGGCAGTAGTTTAAAATCTCCGGAACGATTTTCGAGTTCACAGGAAATGGTCAGTCCAAGGATTAAGAGTAGGTAGGCTGTAGTTTTCATTATGTGTTGATTTTATTGTGATACTTCTTTGGATGAGGACTCAAAGAGCCCTACATTGGAAATGGCCACGGTATTGTTGGCCGCTTTTACTCGCAATTTTATTTTGTTGGTTTTTACTTTAGGGATTCTAAGAATTCTTTTATAACCAATGGTGGATCCTTTAAAAATATTTTTCCAGCCATTGCTTCCCATGATGTCAACTTCGAACTCACTGATGCGTTGCCCCAAACGAATGGGTTCTTGGATCATGATACGGTCAAAAATGGTATTTTCTTTCAAATCAATTTCCAGTGTTGCAGGAAAAACGTCATCATCGGTGGCCCAATAGGTCATGGGATCTCCATCAAGGGTGTTTTGAGGTGTAAATTTAGAATGTTTTGAACGGTAATTATTTGCGGAGGCCGTTTGCCCTTTTGCCAAGTCTGTGGCAAGAGATGCGTCAATAATAGCCTTAAATTCAGTAAGCGCTTTTACATCGTTTTCGTGAATGATCCCTCGCTTGTCGGGTGGTAGGTTGAGCAGTAACAAGGCATTTCGTCCCACGGATTTGTAATAGATATCGGCCAACTGTTGTGGGGTTTTGACCAAATTATCCTGGTCGGCATGGTAAAACCAACCCGGACGTATGGAGACATCGCATTGCCCCACGATCCATTTTGTACCCTCCGGATCACCCGTATTGAGGTAGTCCGTCTTGGAGGCGCCGATGGTCAAACGGTCTGTGTTGATGGTGGACCAAAAAGTACTTCCTGCAAATCCTTTTTCATTACCAATCCAGTGGACATCAGGGCCGGCATCGGAAAATATTTTAATGTTGGGTTGTAGGTTTTTGACAAAGTCAATGATCTCTTCCCAGCCGTAATAGGTGTCTCTGTCGATCTTTCGGATCTCATTGGCACCCCCATAATAACCATCGCCACCATTGGCTCCGTCAAACCAAATTTCATTGATTTCACCATATTGGGTCAGTAATTCTTCCAACTGATTTTTGTAATAGGCAATATAGGCCTGGGTACCATAGTCTTTATGGTTACGGTCCCAGGGAGAGAGGTAGAGTCCTGCTTTAAGGCCGTATTTTTTACAGGCAGCGACAAACTCTCCTACCACATCGCCTTTCCCACTTTTGTAGGGACTGTTTTTTACACTGTGTTCGGAGTATTGACTGGGCCACAGGCAAAAACCGTCGTGGTGTTTGGCGGTGAGGATCAATTGTTTCATTCCCGCAGCCTGTGCGGTTTGTGCCCATTGCTCAACGTCTAGGGCAGTGGGATTAAAAATTTCAGGGCTTTCGTCTCCGTAGCCCCATTCCTTATCGGTAAAAGTGTTGACCGTAAAGTGGATAAAACCGATCAATTCCATTTGCTGGTAAGTGATCAATTTTTGACTCGGGATCACCGCATTGGGAGTAAGATCGGCCGGGGGAGTGGTTTGACAGGCCAAAAATAAAAAGGAGAGCCCCATTATTAGATTTTTAATTTTCACTGTTTTTCTATTTGTTTAAGCAGTTTCACAAAGGCTTTGGGGGCAGACCATTGGGGGTTGTGATCTGCTTCTAAAATATAAACCGGCCATCCTTTTTCTTTGGCACGATTGGCGTGTAAGATAAAGTCGTCTGATTCCGGGGTTTGCCCTCTTTCTACCGTATGGATATAATGGCTGGAAAGCTCAAGTCTTTTAGGGTTCTTCAAGACAATACGGTCGGTAAAGGTTTTGTAGGGATGGGGAACATCGGAGGGTGGCGGTTGATTTTCGCCCACCCAAGGAGGAACGATCCCTCCGTCTTTAATGAGGTATTTTTTGGGGTCATTGACAAAAATTTCATTGACAGTTTCGTTGTGTTCGGGTACAAAAGCATCGAGATAGACCAGTTTTTTGATTCTATCCGGCAGGCGATCGGCCACGCCCGTTACCACCATGCCCCCATAGCTGTGGCCAACCAAGATGATGTTGTCCAATTCTTCAAAAAGGAGAATGTTGACCACATCCATAATATGGGTTTCTAATCCGACAGATTCATTTGCTAAATGCACCCGTTCGCCCTGTCCCGTTAGGCTTGGCCGATAAACCGTGTTATCGGTGGCACTCAACAATTGATCCACTTCTTTAAAGGCCCAAGACCCGCCCCAAGCACCGTGGACAATCACGTAGGTGGGAGGAGAAATTTGTCCAATAGTATGGCCAAATGCACTTAGGCTGAGCAGCAGTAAAATTGTATTGATCTGATGCTTCATTTGGTTTTTTGTTCAATTTAAAAAAATGCTTTGGTAAAAAGGAATTTTTCAGAATCTAATGAGATGTGAAAGAGTATAAAATGATTTTTAACAGTCCTTATTGTGTTTTGGGAATGTATTTGGAATGATTGCGGTAGTAATCATCATTGCCGTAAATAAGGAGTCCCCTGCCACCGGATATGGCATTGATGATCTCCTCCGATTTCTCACCTGGCAAAGCCGGACAGCCCCAACTTCTTCCCAGCCGACCTTCATGTTGGATGAATGTATTGCTGACACAATCCGCTCCGTGAATGACGATGGCTCGCTTTCGGGCGTCGTGATTGATTCCTTTTTCGATTCCATCCAGCCTCAACGAATAGCCGTTTTCCCTGATAGGTTTCTGCTGTAAGAAAAAACCCAAGACTTGATTTTTTGGAATCCTACACGATCTTTGAAACCAAATAGTCTCCTACTTCACTGGTTTTATAGGCTTTGGTATCCCCTTCTACCAAGTCTTCGGTCACGATCCCTTCGGCAAGGGATTGATCCACCACCTTACGGATCAAAGCGCCTTCTTCCTGTAATCCAAAGGACATTTCAAACATCATGGCGGCAGAGAGTACGGTGGCCAGGGGATTGGCAATGTCTTTTCCGGCGGCCTGAGGGAAAGAGCCGTGAATGGGTTCATATAAACCGATATTGGCTCCCACAGAGGCAGAGGGCATCAAGCCCATAGAACCGGAGATGACCGAGGCCTCGTCGGTAAGGATGTCTCCAAAAAGATTTTCGGTGATCAATACGTCATAGCTGTTGGGCCATTGTACCAACCGCATGGCTACAGCATCGACAAACTCATAGGCCACCTCCACTTCGGGATAGTCTTTTTCCATGGCTTGAACGGTTTCGCGCCACAGTCGAGAGCTTTCCAGGACATTGGCTTTGTCCACACAGCACAATTTTTTGCTGCGGGTCATGGCCAGTTCAAAACCTTTTTTGGCCAATCGTTGGATTTCTTCCCTGGTATAGGTACAGGTGTCAAAGGCGGTATGGCCATCGTCTTTACGTCCCCTTTCGCCAAAATAGATCCCACCGGTAAGCTCTCTTAAAAACACCAGGTCAGTACCTTCGATGCGTTCTCTTTTTAGGGGGGATTTATCGATCAGGGAAGGGAAGGTAAAGGTAGGGCGGACATTGGCGAACAAACCGAGTTTTTGCCGCATCTTGAGCAGTCCCTGTTCGGGTCTGACCTTGGCCGAGGGATCATTGTCAAATCGCGGGTGACCAATGGCTCCAAATAATACGGCATCGGAACTGACACAAATTTCATGGGTCTTGTCGGGATAAGGTTCTCCAACAGCGTCGATGGCAGCGGCACCGGTCAGGGCCGGCATCCACTGGATGTCGTGATTGAACTTTTGTGCGATAGCGTCGCAAACTTTTACGGCTTGGTCAATGACTTCGGGACCGATGCCGTCTCCGGACAATAAGGCGATTTTTAATTGCATTAGGTTGAGATGATGTTTAACATTTTTTCTGTGGCTTTGATGGCCGATACGGTTTGATCGGAATCCAGTCCACGGGTAATGAATTCTTTATCCCCATTTTTCCAAGTGATCAGGGTTTCACACAAGGCATCGGAATTACTCCCTGGGGGGATACGAACGGCATAGTCTGTCAATTCAGGCAGGGCCATTTTTTTCTTTTGGTATATTTTTTTCAGCGCATTCATAAAGGCGTCAAATTGTCCGTCACCCGCAGCGCTTTCCTCCAATATTTCACCCTCTATATCCAGGGAGACGACTGTATTGGGTTGCAGTCCTTTGGCATGGGTCAACACATAGGAATTTACCCTTACCTTTTGCTCTGTATTGCTGTTGAGCACATCGGAGATGATGTAAGGGAGGTCTTCGGTGGTGACAATTTCTTTTTTATCGCCCAATTCAATGATGCGTTGGGTCACTTTTTTGATTTCGTCATCATTGAGGGTGATCCCCAGTTTCTGTAAGTTTTTTTGAATGTTGGCCCTTCCGGAAGTTTTACCCAAGGCGTATTCTCTTGTTCTTCCAAAGCGTTCCGGAAGCAGGTCGTTAAAATAAAGGTTTTTCTTTTTGTCTCCATCAGCGTGGATTCCGGCGGTTTGGGTAAAAACATTTTGTCCTACCACGGGTTTGTTGACCGGAATTCTAAAACCGGTAAAGGTGGCTACCAGCTTACTAACTTTATAGAGCGATGATTCGTTGATGTTGATTTCCACCTCAGGAAGAAAGTCTTTGAGGGTGGCCACCGTACTGGCCATGGGGGTGTTTCCGGCGCGTTCACCCATACCGTTGACGGTAATGTGCAGCCCATGACAACCCGCTCTAACGGCTTCCATGGCATTGGCCACACTGAGGTCGTAGTCGTTGTGTCCGTGAAAATCAAAGTGGATTTGCGGGTGATTTTTTATGACTTCAGAAATAAAAGAAAAGGTTTCGTAATAAGTCATTACGCCCAGGGTATCGGGCAGCAATACCCTTTTGACGGGTAGGTTGGAAATAAATGACAAATAGTCTTTGACATAGTCCGATGAGTTGCGCATACCATTGCTCCAGTCTTCCAAATATACATTGGTGCTGATGCCCTCTTTTTGGGCGGCCAGGACATTTTCTTCGATGGCCTTAAAGTGTTGGTCGGGGGTTTTTTTAAGCTGGTGTTTCAGGTGATTGAGTGAACCTTTGGTAAGAAGGTTTTGAACCTTCGCGCCGGATTGGATCATCCAGTCGATGGAAGTACCTCCATCGACAAAGGTCAATATCTCTATCCTTTGGTCGTGACC
This sequence comes from uncultured Flavobacteriaceae bacterium, assembly GCA_913052425.1. The sequence goes on from CAJXEG010000017.1 coordinate 7,433, forward strand.
ACTGCTTTGGGTCCATTGGGTAACTTCCCTAACGGAGTTCAGTTCACCTTCCGATACACGCGCCGAAGCGATTTCTATGCGATCTACATTGAGTTCCTCCAGCAAGAGTTTGGACAAGGCCAATTTTTCTGCAACCGAGAAAGACACACCAGAGGTTTGTTCCCCGTCCCGCAGGGTGGTATCCATGATCTCAATGGTTCTTTTTTTCACAGATTTAAATTTAGGTTCACTGACCGGTATTTAATCATTTTATTTTGCTGAGTTATTTATCTTGTCTGTTTTAAATCCCCCTGTGGGGGTTTCATCGCCTTAAATCCAAAATAAAATCTCTAAAGCGGCGTGTCTTGCGCAAAATCTTTGATGTCCTTTTTGATATTCAAAAGGTAGTCAATGTCATCGAAACCATTGGTCATATTGTTCTTTTTGTAGGGATTGATGTTAAAAGTTTCTCCGGCAGCAGCGCTGTCGATGGTGATTTTTTGCTGAGGTAGGTTTACCGTAAAAGTACTGTTGGGATCGGTCTCTATGGCAGAAAATATCTGTTGCAAAAATTCGGGACTGACCTGAACGGGCAGCACACCAATATTAAGACAGTTGTTCCTAAAGATATCAGCAAAAAAACTGGATACCACACAGCGGAATCCATAATCGTATATCGCCCAGGCTGCATGTTCTCTGGAAGAACCGGAACCAAAGTTTTTTCCTCCCACAAGGATTTTACCACTGTAGGTAGGGTTGTTAAGAACAAAATCTTTTTTGGGGGTATCATCGTTGTTGTAACGCCAATCTCTAAAAAGATTGTCTCCAAAACCCACCCTTTCGGTGGCTTTTAAGAAACGTGCGGGGATGATTTGATCCGTATCCACATTTTCGATGGGTAGGGGTACACCAGTGCTGTTGAGTATGTCGAATTTATCGTATGCCATTTTTAGTGGATTAGGGTTCGTGGATCAGTTACTTTTCCGGTTACTGCCGCCGCCGCCGCCATGATGGGACTGGCCAACAGGGTTCTGGAACCGGGGCCCTGTCGTCCTTCAAAATTTCGATTGGAGGTACTCACGGCATATTTCCCCTGAGGGACTTTGTCGTCGTTCATTGCCAAACAGGCCGAACAGCCGGGTTCGCGCAGTTCAAATCCCGAAGCTTGGAGTATGTCCAAAAGACCTTCTTCTTTGATGGCTTTTTCTACTTTGTGGGATCCTGGAACCAACCAGGCAGTGACATTATCGGCTTTTTTACGTCCTTTAACAATTTCGGTAAAAGCGCGGAAATCTTCGATCCTTCCATTGGTACAGCTGCCGATAAAGACAAAATCAATGTCCTTACCGATCATGCTTTCCCCTTCGTTATAGCCCATATAGTTGAGCGATTTTTGGTAGGTCGCAGCACCGCCCTCAATAGCATCGGCTGTAGGGATGTTTTTGGAGATGCCCATTCCCATTCCGGGATTGGTTCCAAAGGTGATCATGGGTTCTATTTCGTTTCCATCAAAGAAAAATTCCTTGTCAAATTCGGCTCCCTCATCCGTGTAGAGTTCCTGCCAGTAGTCCATGGCTTTGTCCCATGCAGCTCCTTTGGGGGTAAACTCTCGATCTTTGATGTAGTGAAAGGTCTTTTCGTCGGGAGCGATCATTCCACCTCTTGCACCCATTTCGATACTCAGGTTGCAAACGGTCATCCGACCTTCCATGCTCATATTTTTAAAAACCTCACCTGCATATTCTACAAAGTGCCCTGTTGCACCCGAGGTGGTCAATTTGGAGATGATAAAAAGCGCAACATCTTTTGGAGTCACTCCTTTTTCAAGAGCTCCATTGATGGTGATTCTCATTTTTTTAGGTTTGGGCTGTAGGATGCATTGGGTAGACAAAACCATTTCTACCTCAGAAGTCCCAATCCCAAATGCAATGGCGCCAAAAGCACCATGAGTAGAAGTATGGGAGTCTCCGCAAACAATGGTGGCTCCGGGGACAGTAATCCCGTATTCGGGTCCGACTACATGCACGATTCCGTTTTTTTCGTGTCCCAATCCCCAGAACGAAATACCGTGTTCGGCGGCATTTTTTTCTAAGGCATCCAATTGCTTAGCCGAAAGGGGATCTTGTACAGGAAGGTGTTGATTGATGGTGGGAGTATTGTGGTCTGCCGTAGCAAAAGTTCGTTCCGGATACATCACTTTGATGTTTCGGTTTTTAAGACCTAAAAAAGCAACCGGACTGGTCACCTCATGCACCATATGCCGGTCGATAAACAATACATCAGGGCCTTGGTCTATTTGCTGAACCACATGTTTGTCCCAAACTTTATCAAAAAGTGTTTTTTTCATTATGCTATAAAAATAAGGGTTTTTATAATCCGCAGGCCTCAATAATTTTAGGAATGTCATCATCACCGACTTCCTTCTGTTGATCTGCAACTTTTAAAAATTCTTTGTAAACTTTATCCAATTGAAGTTTGTCCAATTCAAATCCAATGTTTTTGGCGCGATAAGCCAGTGCGGCTCGACCGCTTCTGGCAGTCAAGACAATGGCAGACTGAGTTACTCCCACATCATGGGGATCCATGATTTCATAGGTTTCACGTTTTTTGATGACCCCGTCTTGATGAATGCCCGAGCTGTGGGCAAAAGCATTGGCTCCTACCACGGCTTTGTTCGGTTGAACAGGCATTCCCATGCTTTCAGAGACCAGTTGACTGGTGGAATAAAGCAGTTTGGAATTGATATGGGTATCCAGATTTAAATCGGGGTGTTGGCGCATGATCATCACCACCTCTTCCAAAGAGGTATTGCCTGCTCTTTCACCAATACCGTTGATGGTACATTCTATTTGCCGCGCACCGTTCATTACCCCGGCGATGGAGTTGGCGGTGGCCAATCCCAGGTCGTTGTGACAATGGCAGGAAAGCGTGGCTTTGTCAATTCCGGTTACGTTTTCTTTAAGGTATTTGATCTTTGCTCCGTATTCATCGGGCAAGCAATAGCCTGTTGTATCTGGAATATTGAGCACGGTGGCCCCAGCTTTGATAACAGCTTCACAGACCCGGGCTAAATATTCGTTGTCGGTTCTTCCGGCATCTTCTGCATAAAATTCGACATCCTCCACAAAACTTTTGGCATAGCTCACGGCCGCCACGGCACGTTCTATAATTTCGTCTCGGTTGGAGTTGAATTTGAATTTGATGTGAGAATCGGAAGTACCAATACCGGTATGGATTCTTGATTTTTTTGCGTCTTTGAGTGCCTCTGCAGCGACCTCTATGTCTTTTTTTACAGCACGGGTCAATCCACACACTCTGGCGGTTTTGACCAGCTGTGCAATTTTGACAACTGAGTCAAAATCTCCGGGAGAGGAAATGGGAAATCCTGCCTCCAAAATATCTACCCCCAATTCGTCCAGGCGTTCTGCAATGATCAGCTTGTTGTGGGTGTCTAATTTACAGCCGGGGACTTGCTCTCCGTCTCGTAAAGTGGTGTCGAATATTTGTACTTGTCCATTGGCCATTAACAGGATAGATTTATAATCCAAAACGAATGTAGTGTGAAATGCTAAATACTAAGATTAATTGCTTAATTTTATTACAATATTCTCTACCTTTGTTTTGGGTATAAATAGCTATATAACAACCTTTTAAACCAGTTTTTGTTACAATGATTAATGAACAAAAAGACAATTTATTTCAGTTGATTAAGTCCTTGACAAAATCAGAAAAGCGTCAATTTAAGTTGTATGTGGGTCGGATGGGCTCCAACAACAACGCAAAATTTTTGAGTCTTTTCAATTTTTTGGACAAGTTAGACAAGTATAGCGAAAAAGCAATCCTGGTCAAGGGAATTGTCACCAAGCAACAGCTTTCCAATCTCAAAGCGCACCTCTACAAACAAATATTGATCAGTTTACGGCTCAATCCCATTCACCAGAACATTCGAATTCAAATCCGAGAGCAAATGGATTTCGCCGCCATATTGTATCAAAAAGGATTGTATAAATTGAGTTTAAAAATATTGGATAAAGCCAAAGCATTGGCGCTGAAAAATGAAGAAAAATACGCGGCATATGATATCGTAGAATTCGAAAAACTTATAGAATCCCAATACATCACACGCAGTCTGTCCAACCGAGCACAAGAGTTGATCGTTGAGGCCGATAACTTGCGTACCCACAACGATCTGACCAGCCAATTGTCCAATTTGTCTCTTTTGCTCTACGAACAATTGATCAAAACCGGCTATGCCAAAAGTGATGACGAATTCAGGGAAATCACCAAGTTTTTCTACGAAAAAATGCCGGTACTCGAACTGGACAAACTCGGGTTTAGAGAAAAATTGTGGTACTACAAAGCCCACGTCTGGTACAGCTTTTTGGTTCAGGACTTTTTGTCCTGCTTTAAATTCTCAAGCAAGTGGGTAGATATGTTTAACGATAATACCGAGATGATTTCCATCCACCCTGTTTTTTATCTCAAGGGTAATAACTTTTTGATGGAATCCTTGGCCTTGATCAAGTACCCCGAAAAGTTTAAGGAAACCCTACACAATATGATGGTTAGGGTCAATTCTGAGGAGTTTCCAAAAAATGACAATCTGGCCGCCCTGAGTTTTTTGTATTCCTACAACAATTGGTTCAACATGTATTTCCTCCAGGGGGAATTTAAGGAAGGTTTGTGCATTATTCCCGAGGTCACCCAAGGGATTGAAAAATTCAAAAATCAGATTGATCCCCACCACGTCATGATGTTTTATTATAAGATCGCCTGTTTATATTTTGGTTTAGAGGACAATGAAAACTGCATTGTATACCTCAATAAAATCATCAAAAATAAGCATCTCAAAATGCGCGAAGACCTCCTTTGTTTTACAAGGGTATTGAGTGTAGTTGCTCATTATGAAGCAGGTTTTGATTACCATTTAGAGACACACCTAAGAGAGACTTATAAGTTTTTGATTAAAATGGATGACCTCCATGAGGTACAAAAAGCTATGATACGATTTGTGCGTTCGCTGGGAGATATATATCCTCACGAGCTGAAAGCAGCTTTTGTTAAACTCCATAAGGAATTAAAACAATATGAAGATGACCCTTATGAGCGAAGAGCCTTTTTGTATTTAGATGTACTTTCTTGGTTAGAGAGTAAAATTGAAAACCGCCCTGTCGGTGAAATCATACGCGAAAAAGCCAAAGTCATTAATCGGAAAGAGCGAAACTCCATTGAGGTTTAGCTGGTGGTGGGGCAATAATGTTAATTCTTTCTTTTGTAGTGGGGTGATTTAGCTGCAATGAACGTGCGTGTAAGTCAATACTACTGTCGAAATTACTTCTTTTCGCTCCGTATTTCAAGTCTCCTTTGATCGGAAAACCAATATGAGTTAGTTGACTTCTAATTTGGTGATGTCTTCCTGTTTTGAGTCTAATTTCCAAAACTGTATATCGGTCCAATTCTTTAATTTTTTTGTAATATAGAACAGCTTTTTTGGATTCTTGAATCTCTTGGTCATGGGCAAACGACTTATTCATTTTAGTGTTCTTTTTTAACCAATGAGTTAAGGAAGCGTTAGTTGGGCTAATATCAGGACCTACTATAGCCCAATAGGTTTTATCAGTTTTTCTTTCCTTAAACTGTTTATTCATTCTCGTTAGTGCTTTGGAGGTTCTTGCAAAAAGAACAACGCCACTAGTAGGCCGGTCAAGTCTGTGAATTACACCCAAGAAAACCGATCCTGGTTTATTGTATTTTTTCTTAATATATGATTTTACCTTTTCAACCAAGGGTTGGTCTCCCGTTTGATCGCCTTGTACTAGATCTCCAGCAACTTTATTGATTGCTAAAAGGTGATTGTCTTCGTATAAGATTTCAAGCACGACTAATCATGAGGGCTAATATTGTTCTTTATTGTTGGGAAAATCTCGATTTTTGACATCGGTAGTGTAGTTTTTTATCGCCATGGAAATTTCTTTATTTAGGTCAAGATATCGGCGTAAAAATCGTGGGCTGAACTCTTTATTCATTCCCAACATATCATTCAAAACCAAAACTTGACCATCAACTTCTACACCAGCTCCAATTCCAATAATGGGAATATTTACAGTCTTTGTGACTTTTTCGGCCAGTTTAGCAGGGATTTTTTCCAATACAATCCCAAAACAACCAGCTTTTTCTAACATTTCTGCGTCATTTATCAGTTGCTCTGCCTCGGCTTCTTGTTTGGCCCTCACAGTGTAGGTACCAAATTTATAAATGGATTGGGGCGTTAATCCCAGATGTCCCATAACTGGAATTCCTGCTTGGAGAATACGCTCGATAGATTCTTTAATCTGACTCCCTCCTTCAAGTTTTACGGCGTGAGCACCAGCTTCTTTCATTATTCTTATTGACGAACGCAACGCTTCCTTTGAGTCCGCCTGATAGGCACCAAATGGAAGATCCACAACAATCAAGGCCCTATCGACTCCTCTCACCACGCTGCTAGCATGGTAGACCATTTGGTCCAGTGTAATGGGTAAAGTAGTCTCGTGACCTGCCATAACATTAGAAGCAGAATCACCAACCAATATAACATCAATACCAGCACGGTCAAGTATAACTGCCATCGAATAGTCGTAGGCGGTTAACATAGCAATCTTTTCTCCTTTGGCTTTCATTTCTGCCAATGTTCTTGTAGTAATTCGGTTATAATTTTCTGATGCTTTTGACATAAAGACCATAAAAGTAGTTTTTTTTGTTTTGAT
>CAJXEG010000018.1 GCA_913052425.1 uncultured Flavobacteriaceae bacterium
CGGAGGTGCAGTGACCATTGAAGCGACCTATAAATCTGAAGAAAAAAACAGACCTGATTTTTTGGCTCCCATTTACCCATGGATGGTGATCGTAGAAGACCAAGAGCCTCCCGCCTATGGCCCTCCACTGTTTGTAGTCTGTACCACTGCAGATAAATTGAATCTTGCCATCCCCAGTGCAAAACTTTATATCGATTGGGCAGAAAAAGGATTTGTGAGCGAACTGCACAATTATCACCACGGAGATCACGGCTTTGGAATCAGAAAAACGGGCTATCCGGTGGACAATTGGTTTAACAACATGATCGATTGGATCAAAGCCATCGGGATGCTTAACTGATTACTTTTTCTTTTTATCTATATTACTCCCAGTTATTGCAGTGAGGTCATAATTGACCTTAAAAACGATAAACCTGGGCTGAATGACATAGGAGTTGGTCGTGAACGAAAATTGATTAAAACTGTCTCTGTTGATCTGAGTATCGTTGAGTAGGTTGGTTGCTTTGACACCAAACTCCCATCTCGATCCTTGTTGATTATAGGATAATTCCGCTTCTAAAAATCGATATTCGTTTAGGGTCTGTTCCTGGTTGCGGTAATAATTGTAAGTGTATTTTGAATTGAAAACAAAACCTTTTAAAAAGTAAGCATCTACACCTACATAAGGAGCATCGGTGAAAAACTTGGTTTGGACTGCTCCCGTTTTATAATCCCTAATGCTGAAGGAGTATCCAATTTCTATATTGGGTTTGTTTCTAAAGTTGGTAGCGATGTTTGCCCTGTATCGTTGGGTGAAATTACTGGACTCAGTGGGTGTTTCGTTGATCACATTGTTAAAGTCACTAAAGTTGAAATTGACATTTAATCCCCCTTTAAAATTTTTGGATCGTTTATCAATTCTTCCCGAAGCATTGTAAATGGCTCTTGGGAAGTTGGAGTTGGTAGCCAATCGTAAACTGTTGATGCCCTCAACCACAGTAGTGTTCTGAATGGCATCGTCCCTTGTAGAATAACTCAGGTTGGCAAAAATATTGGTGAAATTAAAAATATTGATGCTCTGATAATTCATATTGACCACATTGAAAAGTGCAGCCTCCAAATTAGGATTTCCCTGGAAAAAGGAATTGTAGTTTCTGAAAATATAGCCCTCAGCCAAATTGTTGATGTCCGTAAATTGTCGGGTGGAACGGAAAATAAGCCTTAAGGTTTCAGACTCTTTGAGTTTCAGCAAAACACGAAAATCGGGTCTAAAAAAGGTAAAGGAGGTATTGACCAAACCACTCGACTGTTGGGTCTCGGTCTTATAGGAATGAAGGGTAACCCCCGGATCAAAAGTAAAAATCCCTGAAATAAAACGATAATGCAGGGCAACATAGGCATCCTGAAAATGAAATGAAACATCATTTTTCAAATTACTCTCCAAAAAATTTTGTTGGGTGTTGTTGTCTAAAATCTGAAAAATAGAGGAATTAAAATCTTGATTCACGTCTGTAATTCCCAATGTAAGATTGAGGTTTACCTTGGGGTTGATGATATAAAAATAGTCCAATTTACCCTCTATCTTATCGGTTTTGGTCTCACGATCTTGGTTGATGTTAAAACGTTCTTGATTCACATCTAAGTTCAATAAACCACCAAAAGGCTTAAATTGTTTGATGGCTCTGTAAAAGGGATCTTCTTTTTGTGCCAGATGTTGTAATTCCATCGAAAAAATATGATCCTGATTATAGGTATAATACATTCTCAGCTCCTGATTTAACGAATGAGGTGTTTGTTGGCGGTATTGCCCAATCTGTTCAGGAATCCGCTTACCTTGTCTTCCAGAAATGGTGGTCAGATCAGATATTTCATTTTGATTTGAAGTCTTGTAAAGAAGGTTGTATTCCGTCTGGAGATTTTCGTTGGGATTGTATTCTGTTGTGAATTTATACAGCTGTTGTTCGTTTTCTTGGGTGGTATACTCCGAGGTTTCTTCAAGGGCATTGGAGACAGTATACCTCCGGGTATTTTTTTCCTCCAATATATTTTCTGCTCGGGAATAAATTACAAAGCCACTGAACTCAACAGCTTCTGAAGGAGCATAACTAAAGTTGTAGGCCCCAAACTGGGATTCAATGGATTTGGCCCTGTTGTTTTGCAAATTGGTAATCCCGGCATCGTCAGAGCTGATGTCTATAGAAGTACCCGTTCTGACGTTGAGATTATTGAAACCTCCTCCAAAACGATAAAAGTCTCTTCGCGAGAGTGGTGGCTCCCCAATATTATTGCTATTTCCCAAAAGATTTACACTGAGGTCTTTGGAGTAATAAAATATTTTGGGAACAGCGATGAATCGATCATCATTTCCAACCCCACCCATCAACTCTCCAAACCAAAATTTATCCTTTCCACTTTTTAAACTGATGTTGATGGCGATGTTGTCTTCATTGTTGGTTACACTTCTCAATTGATTGACTTCGGAAAAATTTCTCAACACCTCCACTTTACCCACCGCATTGGCAGGTAGATTTTGAGTAGCCAGTTTTGAATCTCCATCAAAAAAATCCTTTCCCTCTACGGTGATTTTCGTAATTTCTTTTCCTTCAACTTCAATACGCCCCTCGTCATTTACTTCGATTCCCGGCATATTTTTGAGAACATCTTCTAGTTTTCTTTCTGATCCGGTATTGAATGAATCCGCGTTATAAATGATGGTATCCCCTTTGATGGTAACCGGCATCTCATAAACCAATTCTACCTCGTCTAAAGACTCTGCCTGTTCCTCCAAAACAAAGTTTTTTTCAAGGTGATTCTCTTGGTTGAACACAAATGCGATCTCTTTTAACCCGATAAAAGATATTTTGATGTCATAATCCGTTCCTTTTTTAAGGGTTAACCTATAGTACCCCTCTTCATTTGAAATCCCGAAGCCATCTAGTATTTGGGTTTTTTTTTCAACGGCCACTATATTGGCACCCATAATGGGAGTCCCATTGGTATCGGTGATGGTCCCCTCTAAGTCTATATTTTGGGCTACCGCAAATATTGTTGAAATCAGGAAAAATCCTAATATGTATATTTTTCTCAAGCTTTATGATTTTGAATTAACGTGATCTGAAGCGCTGGCCTCCTCCACCTTGCCCACGATTTCTGCGATACACCTCACGCATTTCTGTAATCTTTTCAGTTCGAATTTTACTGTACTCATCGGCGGTTACAATAGTTCCTTTGGAGGGAACTTTGATTTTCATTTTTTCCTTGGGGTTCATGACAACTTTGGTACACAGCAGGGTAGTATTGTTGGTATTAATTTCAAGAATAAGCCCTGGTAAACCACCGTGTTTGTAGGGGCCGGTTGAAACAGGAATCTGAGGGGTAAACCAAGCAGTAATATTGACTGTTTTCATTTTGGGTTTACTGTCTTCAGTGCTTTGCCTGCCAAACTGAAAAACCTCTTGGGGTACCTCTCTGCTCATTGTTGCTTTGTATACAGTATAATTTCCGATTTGCTTTGACTCCCCCGAAAGCACCCACTTGCTCTTAGGCAGACTGTCTTTGATTAAGAAAATTTTCCCGAAAAGCTCCACTCGATTGGTAAAGGTTTTTACCGCAAATTCTTTGTGTAAAATACCTTGAAAAGGACTCATAAACGATAAAAAATTAAACCGTCCGTTCCCTCCCGAGTTTTCCAGACGTTTCTCCTCGTAAAACAAGGAAGCAGTGCTGTTAAAATCCAATTCATAGTTCTTTTCCAGATTGGACTTCATACGCTCCATAATCCTTTGTTTCCTCTCAGGGGGAATGTTTTCCCCAAAATTGGGATCCATTTTAGTTTTTGACATATAGTAGGCTTTCCCCTGAAACTCTTGAGCAAATGTGGTTGTTAATGAGAAAATGATAAGCGATAGGAAAGTGAAATTTTTCATCAATTTAAATTTATATTGTTTTGACCGTTTATTTGTGATAGGGTTTAATCCAATTTTTTTTTAAAATTTATAAATTATATATTAGATACCATTGAGCCAGATCACAATACTTTGGTGACCCTTTAAAAAAATTATAATATCATGAAAAAAATAAACAATAAAAAGAACAATAACCGGAGGGACTTTATTCGAAAAACGGGTGTATCCATAGGATCACTGATGGTTCTTCCCAGCCACGTTCTCTTTGCCAAAAAAGAAGTTCGAGATGCCTCAGGTCAAGTCATACAAAAGGCGGTAGTCCTTCCTAATGACAAGGTCAATCTGGCTTGTTGTGGTGTTGGAAATAGAGGAGCAAGCGTGGTGAGAGACCTCTATGCTACGGGTGCAGCCAATGTAGTAGCCCTGTGCGATGTCAATATGGGAGGCAAAAAGACCCTCAAAACCATGGACATTCACAAAAAAGCAAAACAATACCAAGATTTTAGAACACTATTCGATGAGATGGGAGATGAAATTGATGCTGTTAGTGTCGCTACTCCTGATTTTTCCCATTTTCCCATTACCATACTGGCCATGTCTTTGGGGAAACATGTTTATGTCGAAAAGCCATTGACAAGAACCTTTCAAGAGTCTGAAATATTGATCAGAGCTGCCAAAAAATTTAATGTAGCCACACAAATGGGCAATCAAGGCCATTGTCAGGATAATTATTATCAATTCAAAACATGGGTTGAAAAGGGAATCATCAATGAAGTGAAGGAAATCGCCACCCACATGAATGGTAGACGTCGCTGGCATGGATGGGATGCCCAGATGAAGAAATTTCCTGTTGGAGGAAAAATCCCCAAAACCTTAGATTGGGACATTTGGCATGTGGCCTATCCCCATCACGATTTTCACAAAGACTTTATCGACGGACAGTGGCGGTGCTGGTATGCTTTTGGAAACGGTGCTTTGGGCGACTGGGGTGCCCACATTATGGACGGTTTTCATCAGTTCTTAGAGTTGGGCTTACCGCAAAAAATTGAACCAAAAAAGCTAACCGGACACAACGATTTGTTCTATCCTCAATCTTCAACTTTAGCATTCCATTTTCCTAAGCGGGGTGACATGCCCAAAGTAAAAGTCACCTGGTATGACGGTGTGGAAAACCTGCCAGAAGTGCCGGAGAACTACGGAGATATTGAGATTGATACTGGGGCAAAAACCAAGAAAGGAATGGTAAAACCCAAAAAACTCAGACCCGGAAAAGTGATCTACGGCAAAGACCTTACCTTCAGAGGTGGCTCCCACAGCAGGACACTGAGCATACTTCCCGACGAAAATGCAAAAGACATTCAAAACAACTTACCGGAATACCACAAAAGTGAAACCAATCACTTTATGAATTTTCTGAATGCATCCCGAGGATTAGAAAAAACACTCTCTCCCTTCGAGATATCTGCTCCTTTGAGTCAAGTTTTTTGCCTCGGTACAATTGCACAACAACTCAACCAAACCATTGTATTTGACAGAAAAACAAAAACCATCACCAATAATGCTATGGCCAATCAACTTTTAAAAGGTTATCCTCCAAAAAATGGATGGGAGGAATTTTATAAATTGGCTTAATGCAAAAAAAAAAATATTTAAAAAATCTAATTCAGCTCAATTTTGCTGTTTTAATGATTAGTACATCGGGAACCCTGGGGCGGTATATCGAGCTTCCCGTTCCTTTAATCATTTTCTTAAGAGCAGCTATAGGAGGTGTGTTTTTATACCTTTTCTGCAAGTGGAAAAAACTGAGTTTTACAATTCATAAAAAAGACCGGAGGACTGTCTTTTTCAGTGGGGTATTGATGGGGTTGCATTGGATCCTCTATTTTATTTCCTTGAAAATGTCGACCGTAGCCATAGGAATGCTTTCTGTGTTTACTTATCCCGCTATCACTACTTTACTAGAACCCCTTATGCTCAATAGTAAATTCAAAATATCGAATCTGCTTTTAGGGTTAATGGTTTTGGCGGGTATTTATTTTTTAGCCCCCGAAATCAGTTTAGAAAACGATCAATTCAAAGCCATCGGTTTTGGGGTTTTGTCAGCTTTTTGTTATTCCATCCGAAACATCTACATGAAATCTAAGTCTTCGGAATATGAGGGATCGATTCTCATGGTTTACCAACTGATCATCGTTACGATATTGCTCTCCCCTGTGTTTTTGGTTTATGACACTTCAGGCTTGAAATCATCACTTCCTGCAATTTTAATTCTTGCAATACTGACCACAGCGGCAGGTCACACATTGTTTATTTACAGTTTTAGAAATTTCACCATCAGTACTGCCAGTATCATCAGCGGAGTACAACCTATTTATGGGATCATCATTGGAATGATTGTTTTGGCAGAATACCCTGCTTTGAGCACCATCTTTGGTGGTGTGCTGATTCTAGGTACGGTACTGATCGAAAGCATTCGTAACTTTAAAGAATAATACACCTATGAGAATTATAACTTTTATGCTGGTTTTGTTTGCTTTTTGGAGTTGTGAAAAAGTTACAACTCCACCCAATTTTCTGTTCATTGTGGTAGACGACTTAGGCCATAAGGATTTGAGTGTCACGGGAAGTGATTTTTATGAAACACCCAACATCGACAGAATTGCCCATGAGGGCACGCGCTTTACCCAAGGCCATGCCAATGCCTCGGTATGCAGTCCCTCCAGAGCAAGTTTGTTGACTGGAATGTACCCAACGATTCACGGCATAACCGATTGGATTGGTGCAAAATACGGAACAGATTGGAGGTCGGTGGGACGCAAGACCAAATTGTTGCCCAGTGACTATGTAAAGCACCTCCCCTTTGAAATGACGACGCTGGCTGAAGTGTTTAAAACACAGCAGTACAAAACTTTTTTTGCCGGTAAATGGCACCTGGGTTCTGTGGAGCAGCAATCCCTTCCTACCGATCACGGTTTTGAGATCAACAAAGGGGGATACCATCGTGGAGGCCCCTATTCCGGGGGTTACTTTTCTCCTTTTAACAACCCTTTTTTAGAGGATAAAACAGAGGAAAAAGGGATGACGCTCTCCATGAAATTGGCCCTAGAGACAGCGGACTTTATAAAGGCAAACAACGACAAACCCTTGTTTGTGTATTTGAGTTTTTATGCTGTTCACGCACCCATTCAAACCACAAAAGAAAAATGGATCAAATACCAAAAAAAGGCTGTGGATCAAGGAATTTTGCAAGAGGGATTTGAAATGGAAAAAAGGCTGCCCATAAGAATCAAACAAGACAATCCTGTTTATGCCGGTCTATTGGAACAAATGGATGAGGCTGTAGGTCATGTTTTAAACACTCTGGATGCACTGAAGCTGGATGATAATACCGTTGTTGTTTTTGTATCTGACAATGGAGGTGTGTCGGCAGGCGATGATTATGCAACCAGTAATCTGCCATTGCGCGGTGGTAAAGGCTATCAATGGGAGGCAGGTACCCGTATCCCGTTTTTTATCAAAGCACCCCAAATCCAAAATGTCGTAAAAAAAGTGAATGTACCTGTTACCGGGGCTGATTTGTTCCCTACATTGTTGGAATTGGCAGGGATCGAAAACTCCACTGATGTGGATGGAAAAAGTTTGGTGCCACTGTTAAAGAAAGAAGGTTTTGAGGAGCGTTCTCTTTTTTGGCATTATCCTCATTATGGAAATCAAGGAGGAGATCCCAGTGCCATCATCCGAAAAGGAGATTGGAAGCTGATCCACTATTTTGAAGATGGAAAAAACGAATTGTATCACCTGGGTGAAGACATGGGAGAAGCCAATAATATTATTGATCGACATCCTGAGGAGGGAATGGCCCTTACAAATGAATTGGAAAGTTGGCTCAGCTCAACAGGCGCAAAAATTCCTGAAATAGACCCATTACACAACGAGGAAGAGGAAAAAGAATGGTTGGGTAAACACAAACAAAAAATGAAATCAAAAGTTGAAAAACGGAGAGCGTTTCAACTCAGTCCAAATTATCTACCCAATGAGGACTGGTGGGGAAGCACAATTGACTAATTGGATTGGAAGTGCTGATCCGCAAACTTGATGTATTGCTCCCAATCGAAGTCGGTAACATCGTGTTTTCCTTTTCTCAAATGATACCCAACCGATCCGTGGAAGGGGGTATTAACGGGAGGTAATTTTTCCATTACAATGCCCTTTTTTCCATAGAGACGATAGATGGGCGATGCCTCTTTGGCCGCCAAAAACTCACCTTTGGGATCTGCCCATGCATCTTGACTTGCACTGGCCACATAGACCGGCCTGGGAGCGATCAGTGCAATGAGCATGTGTTGATCAACCTCCAATGCAGTTTCATTTTCATTAAAGTTGTGGAAGTTTTTGGCAAACCAATGGGGATAGTTGGTGTTGATGTCTGATACCTTTTCACCAAACCTTCTTCTGGAGAGTGCTGCTCCACCACACCCGGAGTTATTAGAAATGACAATGCTAAAACGCCTGTCATTTGCCCCTGCCCATAATGCGGTTTTTCCCAAACGTGAATGCCCGAACAGTATTACTTTTTTATGATCCACCAATGCCTCAGTCTCTAAAAAATCCATTATCCTCGACATTCCCCATGCCCAAGCCGACAGGGAACCCCATTCATTTTTAGCAGGAGCCGTTTGTCCCGTTTTATAAAAAATCGCATGAATCCCATCGGAAAAATCATTTTTATCGGGATCAACATTGTTGTAATCGATTGTTACCAAACCATAACCTGCATCAATCATTTTGTCTATGGCCCATCGAGAAGTTCGTCCACCTCTTCCGCTTACATTAAATTTCTTGAGTTCCTCCCCACTCAATTCACTTTCTTTTTTTCCATTGATCAAAATGGCAGAGTCGGGACTCACCGAATGATTTCCCTTAAAATTATAAGCCAAAAACACCGGTGATTTCTTTTTTCCAGCAGGCAGGTAGATCAGTAAGGACATACTTACGGATTTATTCCCTTTTTTAAAATTTAGGTTGACTTGCTTGCGGATGGCCTTGCCACCCAAAGCAGCCGGTTCTTCATCTAAGACCTCCACATTATGAAAATCGAGTTGACCAGGAACCACACCATAAACCTGGTTTGCAAAATAGGAATGGATCTCAGGTCGCCTCAAACGCTCCCATTCGGAAGAAGTATCGATTTCCATACCACCCTTGGAAGTGAATAGATGGGGTAATTTATATAAGGGGACATCCGCCTCATTTTTGATAGTAGGGGTAGTTTTTTGGGCAGAAAGCTGATAAGAGAAAACCAGAACGATAAAACTAAATAGGGTTTTTTGACTCATGATACAATCATTTATAATTTTAAATATACAAAATTGAAGGAGGAGTCGTTTTACTCAAACCCTAAAGTAAATAAAATACAGTCGAATAAAAGCCAAATTGAATGAATGTTAAAGATGAAATTGAAAAAAAAATGGAAAAAAGAACACTTTACAAGCTTGTAGTTTATGACAAAAATGATAATTTAACTGCATGTATAATTTAACAAAGCCTCTAAATAATTGATTCAAAAGCGTTTAAATTTAGTATTGTAAGACCCTTTGTAGGTAAAATTTACTCAGGACTACACCATGAATGTAAAATATTTGTAAGTTTTAAAGAGTAAAAAACAGACTGAATGGGGCTTTTTAAAGCAGGCAGATGTTCTACTTGTCGCCCATTTTATTTATGAAACACATTCCTTTTATTTTAGCTTTACTGCTTGTCTTTCTAACAGGAAGCTGTTCTCTAGAACATCAATACGAAAAGTTCAAGAGTACTTTTGAAAAAGACATCCAAAAACTGGAACAACTCACAGACGATACTGACAAAGAAGACTACCTCCTTTTTATTGGCAGTTCCAGTATCAGAAGATGGTACACCATAGAAGATGACATGTCCCCTTATTCGGTAGTAAAAAGGGGTTATGGCGGGGCACACTATTATGACCTGATCCACTATGTAGAGCGCTTGATCAAAAACAAAGAAAAAGCCAAAGCGGTAATTCTTTTTGTGGCCAACGACATTACCGGTTCGAGCACTAAGGGCAAATTACACAGCGACTTGACTCCCTACGAGATCAAAAAACTATTTAAAGCCATTACCCAAAAAATTCATAAAAACTTGTCCGATGATATGCCCATATACGTCATAGAAACCACCCCCACCCCTAGTAGATGGAGGGTCTGGGATCAGATTGCAAGCGCCAACGAACTCATTCAATCTTATACAGAAACAAAAAGCAACCTTCACTTTATCCCCACCAGAGATGCTTTTCTCAATCAAAGAGGCTTGCCCATAGGCAAATATTTTGTCAAAGACAGCTTACACCTCAGCGAGGCAGGTTATGACTTATGGGGGGAAATCATCAAAAAAAATCTGGAACAATAGTATTCAAAAATGAAGCGAAAATCTAAATTAAGCCTGTTCTTCTTGATTATGCTGTTACTGGCTGCCTGCAAAATGACTAAAACAAAAAAACCGCTCAACATATTATGGTTGGTAGCAGAAGATCTTAGTCCATACTACCTCAACGCATATGGGGATTCCAGAGCTCCAACCCCTAATTTGGATCGCTTGGCCAAAGAGGGCGTGGTTTACACTCACAATTTTTCTGTGTCCGGTGTTTGTTCTCCCAGCCGAGCTACTTTGGCTACAGGATTGTACCCCAATTCCTTTGGAGCTCAAAATATGCGTACCCTGAATCAACAAGCTGCAGCCAGAGAAATTGGCATTATAGACTATCAGGCCGTCCCCCCTTCTGAGGTAAAAATGGTTAGTGAGATCATGCGTGAAAATGGATATTACACCACCAATAATCCCAAAGAAGATTATCAATTTTTCAAATCAGAGTTGGCATGGGACGAATCCAGTATTTATGCCCATTGGAGAAACAGACCTGACGACGAAACACCATTTTTTTCTATTTTTAATTTCTCTGTATGTCATGAATCAAGAATGTGGAACTTTAAAGAACATACTTTTGATGGAGATCAATTCCCGCCCGAAAGAAATATTAAGAAAGGAAATGCAAAAATTGAAAATACCAATGTGCCTCTATTAGTTCCAAAAGATTTAGAAGTGAAAGTCCCTCCCTATCTACCTCAAAACGAAATTGGAGAGAACGCCATGAGACGGATGTACACCAATATCATACGAATGGACAAAGGAGTAGGTAAAATTCTTGACCAATTGGAAGAGGATGGTCTTTTGGATCAAACCATTGTCGTTTGGTACTCGGATCATGGAGGGCCACTCCCACGACAAAAAAGGTTGTTGTATGATTCTGGACTTCGCGTCCCACTCATCATACGCTACCCTGATGGTACTCGCGCCGGGGAAAGGGACGATCGATTGATCAGTTTTGTCGATTTTCCTCCCACCCTTTTGTCCATGGTAGGCATACAAGCCCCCTCCTATATGCAAGGGCAAGCTTTTGAAGGTGCATTTAGCGTCAAAACCCCCAGAACTTATATTCACGGTCATGCCGATCGTTTTGATGAAAGGGTGGATATGATTCGTGCCGTAAGAAACAAGCGGTTTAAATATTTAAAAAACTTTCACCCCGACCGACCTTACTATCTCCCTGTGGCTTATCGTGAGAAAATGGAAGTCATGCAAGAGCTGTTGCGCATGCGAGATGCGGGAACCTTGGACGAAAACCAAGCCCTATGGTTTCGACCTTCCAAAGTAGAAGAAGAACTTTTTGATACAGAAAACGACCCCCATGAATTGAATAATATTGCCGGTGATCCCGCCTATGCTGATGTTTTGGCTTCGCTAAGAGCAGAATGCGAGCGTTGGATGAAAGCCATAGATGACAAAGGATTGATTGACGAAAAAGACTTAATCAAGACTTTCTATCCCAATGGTAAAGCCCAATTGACCCATGCCCCCATCATTGATATCAAAAACAACAAAGTGACAGTAAGCTGCCCTACTCTCGGAGCAAGGATTGGCTATCGCTATACCTCAGAAAAAGCGCCCTATAAAGGTTGGGAAATTTACATGGAACCCATTGAGGAAAAGGCGAATGACACTTTGGAGATCATCACCCACCGTTTGGGCTATAAATATGGAATAACAACTGTAGCCAATGGAATTAAAGGAAAAACCGTTTACCCTCCCAATAGACATGACAAATAAAAAATAAAAAAATCAAATGAATTTTTAACTTTAACTCAGGACAAATTCTCAGTATTCCATTATTTATTTTTGGAATCCATCTTTTTTTTAGAAATTTAAATACTATTTCTATTTTTAAAACCCGAAAATTATGATCCAATTTTTATTGATTTTGAGCCATGTATTATTTCAACAGGCCGAACCCATCAAAGCCATATCCTATAACATACGTTACAACAACCCCAAAGATGGGATGAATGTTTGGGAAAACCGCAGGGAGACTGTCGCTTATTTATTGAAGGAAGAGAATGCTGATTTTGTGGGCTTACAAGAGGTGGTTTACCCTCAATTGCAGGATTTGATTGAAGCATTAAAAAGCTATGAACATATCGGAGTGGGAAGAAAAGATGGGAAAACAAAAGGGGAATACAGTCCCATTTTCTATCAAAAAGAAAAATATAAGCTTTTGAAATCCAATACCTTTTGGTTGTCCGAGACCCCGGACACCGTCTCCAAAGGTTGGGATGCCTCTTTGGAACGCATCTGTACCTACGGCCTGTTCCAAAATCGAATGACCCAAGAGAAAATATGGGTTTTTAACACCCATTTTGATCACCGAGGAGTGGTGGCAAGAGAGAAATCAATTGATCTGATTACCGAAAAGGTAAAAGTACTTAATCAAGAAGATTTACCACTTATCATCACGGGAGATTTCAACTTAACACCCGATCAAACACCCATCCAAAAAATGCAATCTGATTTTGAAGATGCACAAAAAAATATTGCCACATCAGACCCTTATTACGCTACTTCTAATAGCTTCAATACTGAAAAAACAAGTAAAAAGAGGATTGATTATATCTTTATTAAAGGTTTAAAAACCCTTAACGCCCAACACCTTTACAAGAAAACTCCTATGGGAGGTTGGGCCTCTGACCATCATCCTGTGATTGTTCTCCTCAAAAAATAACAGCATTAAAAACCCTCCTTAGTGGAGGGTTTTTAGTTTAAGTGAATGGGCTAATTAAAGCTGTATAGTATTTCGTATGTTCCCCCATTGAGTTGGATCAAATTGTATTGATCATCATTCTTTTTTGAGTTTTTGATTTCTCCGTTAATGTATACTTTTTTATAAGCTACAGGAACAAATAAAAATGCTTCACTTTGATCGGGAACGGTTAATTTAATTTCCATACCCTTTCTGATTTTTTTAAGGGCAATGGCAACCTTTCCCGCCATGGTTATATTTCCTGTTTTGGCATAGGTCAGGCCAGCAAGATTGGGTTTGACCATAAACTTTTTCCATCCAGGTTCCAATGGATAGATACCGCATACATATTGAGACAAAATCGTCAAGCCCCCTCCACTCCAGGCATGATTGGTAGAACCCCCTCCAAAACCCTCTCTCCCGGCACCCCAGCCCTCAAAAAGGGTGGTATGTTCCTTGCTCTCAACCATAAACTTAAAACGTTTTTTCAATCGTTTAAGAGCATACTCCTCTTGACCCATTTGAAATAAGGCTTCACAAACATACTTTTCCATATAAGGGCTGGAAAATTCCTGACTAAGAAAAACTTTATACAAGGCATCGTATTGGTCGACCTCCGCCAGTCCAGAAACCACTGACAATGCCTGGGCACGGTCGTCTGACTCAGCCATATTATTCGGGGATTTATAACTGTGGCCGTCCCAAAAAAATTGATTAAAGGCTTCCTTAAAATCAACCATCGCTTCTTGTGACCAACTAACTTCATTTTGATCTCCCAAGGCTGATGCCATGAAGTTATAACCTTTAAGTGCAAGAAAATACCAAGCATTGATCAGTAATTTTTTGTCAACATTGACGCCCCAATCTCCCCAATACCAACTTGTTTTAGTGTTTTCTGTTATCCTGTCAATTAGAATTCCATTTTGATCCAACTTCCAAACATTGAGATATTTTTTTACTCCGGGGTAAACTTTTTTGAGGGTTTCCATGTCCCCGGTATTCAAATAGTAATTCCAAAAACCAAAATAACCCACACTGGCCAACATCTGACCCGGCAATTCCTTTTCCCAATTACCACTGGGTACGGGGGAATAGATGGTATTG
>CAJXEG010000019.1 GCA_913052425.1 uncultured Flavobacteriaceae bacterium
GGAATGTCAAGGGGAGGAACCCATTCAATCTTATTTTGACTCCATAAAAGCAATGTCAAATGCATCACAATTACACAGCCGATTAATTTTATTTTCATTTTCAATGCAAGTACTCTAACAAAAATACATTTTTATGTATATCCATTCAAGTCCTTTGAAAACGGTTTTTCCAAATCCCACAGAATTGTTACTTTTGAACAAATTAAAATCATGCCCCACGATCCAACTGAAGAGCTCCGTTTCTCTCACAATCCTTCCTCACCAAAATCCAATTGATATTTTTATTTATCTGGTCTTTTTTGGGTCTGTTCTTGATCCTACTCACACCACTTTTTTTTATCAGCTACATCATAGCCGTATTGGGCTTTTAACTGTTGATTTACCTAATGAAAGTATTCAAAGGAGCTTATTTGACCATCAAAGGACATCAGCTCAGCTATGGCATCCTATACAAAACAGTAATTGACCTAAGAACGGTCAGGAGAATTAAGCATTTTGGAGAGGACTATATCATCAAGACGGATGATGAAAATTTTACCCTTCGTTCCAAGTATCTGGATAAAAACGAGCGATTATTACTCCACGAATTTTTTGTTCAATATGCCAATACTCAAGAGGTCATTTTTCTCTGAATATTGACAAGCATCGAGGTGTTAAAGTTTTTAAAATAAATGTCAGAAGGTGAAATTATCGGAAGGAATCCCTACTTTTGTAGGGTAATGTTTTGACCGTTTTAATTTTGGTTCTGATGAATAATTTTGATGTTTTAGAAGAAAGAATTGTTCAGTTACTCAATAAACTAAAGGAAAATCATCTGTTAATAAACAAATTACAAACAGAAAACCAGCAGTTCGAACAAGAGTCCTCTTCATTAAAGACACAAATTTCGGAACTTAAAAAGGAAAATGAATCCTTGAAGATGGCCAATTCCTTACTTGGCAGTAAAGAAAGTAAGGCGATTACCAAGCGCAAAATAAATAGTTTAATCAAGGAAGTAGATTTTTGCATCCACCAGCTCTCAGACATTAGATAAATCATGAGCGAAAAAATAAAAATAAAATTAACTGTTGCCGACAGGGTGTATCCGTTGACCATTTCACCGGATCAGGAGGCTTCGTTAAGGATTTCGGCAAAAAAAATTGAAGACATGACCAAACAATTGGAGCAAAACTATGCTGTTCGTGACAAGCAAGATGTTTTGGCTATGTGTGCCCTGCAATACGCCGCGCAATTGGAAAACCGACTTGAAAATAATAGCACGAAAGATGAACCTTCGGTCAAGACCAATGAATTGATTGAATTGATCGATTTGCATCTTTCCAATTACTAAGTTCTTTAAATAAAATACATACTGCCTGTATTGGTGATTTTTTGATAAACTCAACGAGCTTTAATTAGAAGAGGTGAGTTATGATTGTAAAAGCAAGCTGCCCTGAGCAGATCCTTGATCAGTTGTGTAGCCTCAAACCTGTTTATTTAGGAGTTTATACAAAAACTCTTTGCTGATACAGGCTTTTTTAATGATTTAAAACCAACCAAATGGAAGTAAACACCAGCATAATAATACTCACCACCATCGCTATTGTGATCGGAATAGGCTTGGGAATTTTTATACAACGTAGAAAAAACACCAAACAACTCGACGATGCCAATGCCGAGGCAAAGGAAATTCTGAATCAATCGAGGAGGGAAGCAGATCGTATCAAAAGCGAAAAAATGCTTCAGGCCAAAGAGCGCTTTATCGAATTAAAATCTGAACATGAAAAGGTCATTTTTCAAAGGGAAAAGAAAATCTCAGATGTAGAAAACCGATTGAGAGATAAAGAAAATAAACTCAACAATGACCTCAATCGGAATAAAAACCTGTCGCATTCACTAGAACAAAAAAACGAATCCTTTCAAAAAAGGTTAGAGAAGCTGGACGCCAAACTGAAAGAGGTTGAAGCTTCACACAAAATTCAGGTAGAAAAACTAGAGACCATTTCCGGTTTGTCGGCTGATGATGCCAAAAAAGAATTAATCGATTCCCTAAAGAAGAAAGCGCAGTCAGACGCTATGGCTTTTGCCCAGCAGAGCCTAGAGGAGGCAAAATTGACGGTTGAACAAGAAGCCAAAAAAATCATCATCAACACCATTCAACGTATCGGAACAGAGGAGTCGATTGAAAATTGTGTTTCCGTATTCAATTTGGATTCGGATGATGTCAAAGGAAGAATCATTGGTAGGGAGGGAAGAAATATCCGTGCCATTGAAGCTGCTACGGGAGTTGAAATTATTGTTGATGATACCCCAGAGGCCATCATTCTCTCTTGCTTTGATCCTGTCCGTCGCGAAATTGCTCGTTTGTCCATGCACCGATTGGTGACCGATGGTAGGATACACCCCGCAAGGATCGAAGAGGTGGTAAACAAAACCACCAAACAAATACAAAACGAAATTGTGGAAGTTGGAAAAAGAACTGTTATCGACTTGGGTGTCCACGGTCTGAATCCCGAACTGATCAAAATCATTGGTCGAATGAAATACCGTTCTTCCTACGGTCAAAATCTATTGCAACACTCCAGAGAAGTGGCCAAGTTGTGTGGTGTGATGGCCTCGGAACTGGGCTTAAATCCTAAGCTGGCCAAACGTGCAGGACTTTTACACGACATTGGTAAAGTACCCGAGGAGGAAACAGAAACCCCTCATGCGATTTTGGGAATGGAGTGGGCCGAAAAATACGGAGAGAAAAAAGAGGTTTGTAATGCCATTGGCGCTCACCACGACGAAATCGAAATGACTTCTTTATTGTCGCCTATAGTTCAAGTTTGTGATGCCATTTCCGGCGCCAGACCCGGCGCCAGACGACAGGTGTTGGACAGCTATGTTCAGCGTTTAAAAGACTTGGAAAACATTGCCTATGACTTTAATGGCGTAAATAAAGCCTATGCCATTCAGGCCGGTCGCGAACTCAGGGTTATCGTTGAAAGTGAAAAGGTATCCGATGACCAGTCGGCTGAACTTTCCTTCCAGATCTCTCAAAAAATCCAAACCGATATGACCTATCCGGGACAGGTAAAAGTCACCGTGATCCGCGAAACAAGAGCCGTAAACGTCGCCAAATAATCATTGCAATAATATCGCCAGTCCTCCCAGTCCTGTCAGTAGGAGGATCAATTGTCTGTATTTGTCGTTGTTGATTTTTTTGACCAGAAAAATACCCAAACAAAAACCTGCAATCACAGCAGGGATCAAACTCAAGCTGATTTGAAATGATGCTCGGTTGATGGTACCCCATGACCAGATGTGGAAGGGAACCTTGAACAAATTGATGATAAAAAACAACCATGCTGCTGTTCCGATAAACTCATTTTTAGGCAATTTGATGGCCAAGAAATAGATATTGGAAAAGGCACCTGCCAAGTTTCCCACCATGGTGGTAAACCCACCCATCATTCCCATTAATGCAGCAAAACTCCAGTGGGTAGGCACTTTTCTGTCTTTCTTTCGTTCCCAATAATACATTATCACCACACTGATAAGAATGATGACGGCCATACCCGATTTAAAAAGATCTTCCGGCAGATCCTTACCCAAAACCACCCCCACCAATACCCCAAGCACCATCCAGGGTAAAAGTTTGATCAGATAGATCCACTTTACATGACGCTTGTAATAGATCACAGCCAAAATATCCCCGCAGATCAACAAGGGCATCAATATTCCCGTTGATTCTTTGGCACCGTAAACCAACGCCAAACCCGTAACGATCAATACCGCCAATCCTTTGATGCCCGACTTGGCAATACCCAACAATAAAGCTGCGCCCAATGCGATTGTAAAAGCAAGACTCAGATAGGGAACGGTGGTTTGCAGTAGCAAAAGAAGAATCAATTGGTTTAGTAGGGCATAAAGCTATTGAATAAATTTCTTATACCCGAAAAAGATGGTGATCTTTGCCAAAATTTTATTTTGAAAAGTCAGAAGGCTATTACTTACATGCTGTTAAGCACTTTGTTTTTTGCCTTGATGAGCACAATGGTAAAATACCTTAACGACTTTGGTGCTTTTCAATTGGTTTTTTTTCGATCTCTTGGGACTCTTATTTTTAGTACGAGTTTCCTTATCTATAGGAAAATACCGCTTTGGGGTAATCAAAAAAAACTATTATTTATCAGAGGTTTTACGGGAACCAGCTCAATGGTTTTGTTTTTTGTGGCCCTTCATTTTATGACATTGGGTTCGGCTGTGACATTGCGCTACACTGCCCCTTTATTTGTTGCCCTTTTGGCCATTTTATTTTTGGGAGAAAAAATCAAACTCATTCAATGGGTCTTTTTTGGGATCTCCTTTGTTGGGGTTGTTTTGGTCAAAGGTTTTGATACTACCGTCGATTTTTTGGGATTGGGAATCATTTTACTTTCCTCCCTGACCTCTGCCATCACTTATATTTTGATTTCGAAGATTGGTTCCAAGGATCACTATATGGTCATCATCAATTACTTTATGCTGACGGCCACTTTGGTCGGGGCCTTGGGTAGCTTATTTCAATGGAAAACACCCCAAGCAATGGAATGGCTTTATTTTATCTTGTTGGGGGTATTTGGTTTGATTGCTCAAATATTAATGACCCAAGCTTTTCAGATAGGCCCGGCCTACAAAATTGCCCCTTATAAGTTTGTTGAGGTGATCTTTTCCCTTGCTTTTGGAGTATTGGTTTTTATGGATGTATATACCTTTTACAGTATACTCGGGATGATATTGATCGTTTTTGGCTTGGTGCTCAATGGCGTTTACAAAAGGAGTAAGGAATCGTCATAATTGCAATTTTAGTGTGTTAGCTGAAAACTCCTTTTTCTGATTCGCCCATTTTCATTACATTTAAGAAAATACCATTAATAACGAATTATGGAAAAATCAAACGCAAGACTCTTATCCCTTGATATCTTAAGGGGTTTGACCATCATTTTGATGATCATCGTCAACGATCCGGGTTCCTGGGATCATGTTTACGCACCTCTTTTACATGCGGACTGGAACGGTTTAACACCTACGGATTACATTTTCCCCACTTTTATATTTATTGTAGGGGTCTCTATCGTTCTATCGCTGACCAAACAAAGTGAAAAAGGGCTGACCAGAAAACAATTGGTTCGAAAAGTATTGCTACGCAGTTTAAAAATTTATTTGGTAGGACTCTTTTTGTGGTTGTGGCCTTCTTTTGATTTTGGACGAATTCGATGGGTGGGGGTATTGCCGCGTATTGCTTTGGTCTTTATGGTCTGTGCTTTACTTTTTTTGTACACCAAAAGAAAGACCCAACTCATCATCGCCTCTGTCACTCTGGTACTCTACTGGTTGGTCATGAAATATCTCCTGGTACCCGGCATTGGTATGCCCGATTTGAGTGAACCCGGAAAAAACTGGGCCAATTATTTGGATCAAAATTACTTACCCGGTTATTTGTGGAGAAAAACCTGGGATCCTGAGGGGATACTCAGTTCCTTTCCAGCTGTGGTTACCGGATTGCTGGGAATGATGGCAGGATTTATATTGATATCAAAAGCCGAACTTAAAGACAAGCTCCTAAAGCTTTTTATAATGGCGGGAACCCTACTTATCTTGGGAGATGTCTTTCAATACCTAATGCCTATTAATAAAAGTGTTTGGAGCAGTTCCTTTGTACTAATAACCGGAGGAATTAGCTGTTTGCTTTTGGCTTTATTTGTCTACTGGGTTGATATAAAAGACCAAGCAGCCAGATTCAAAATGGCTCAGGTTTTTGGGATGAATGCCATTTTTGCCTACACTTTGGCCGGTATCTTTTATACCTTTTTCTACAGCAAAAAACTTTGGGGTATTTCACTCAGTACCATATTTGTAGAACAAGCCATTGCAATGGGTGTTGCTCCAAAATTCGCTTCACTGGTTTATGCTTTACTCTATGTTGTGATCATATGGATTCCAACTCATCAGTTGTTTAAAAGGAAAATATACATCAAACTATAGGGGCTACATTTTGGACTAAACCCCCGATTTTTTCAGCTCGGTTTTATTTGTATATTTGGCGCACTAAATCAAAACAATGAATAACAAAGACACCTATTGGAAAACCAATTTGAAGTATTTGGTTATCCTTTTGTCCATATGGTTTACTGTTTCTTTTGGCTTCGGAATTCTGTTGGTAGACACACTTAATCAAATTCAGATGGGAGGGTTCAAGCTCGGCTTTTGGTTTGCCCAACAAGGCGCCATATACGTTTTTGTCATTTTGATATTTATATATATCTACTTGATGAATCGCTTGGATCAAAAATTTAAAAACCAAAAATAATGGAATTACAATATTGGATTTGGATTGCCGTAGGACTCAGCTTTACTTTATACATTGCAATTGCTATCATAACCAGGGCTTCTTCTACAGGTGAATTTTACATTGCTGGAAAAGGAGTGCATCCACTTGCAAACGGAATGGCTACAGCTGCCGACTGGATGTCTGCGGCTTCTTTTATTTCCATGGCCGGGATTATTTCTTTTAACGGTTATGACGGATCGGTCTATTTGATGGGCTGGACAGGAGGCTATGTTTTATTGGCCCTTTTACTGGCTCCCTATCTAAGAAAATTTGGAAAATTTACAGTTCCCGATTTTATTGGTGATCGCTATTATTCCAATGTAGCCCGTGGAGTTGCCGTATTTTGTGCCTTAATTGTTTCGTTTACCTATATCGCGGGGCAAATGCGTGGCGTTGGGGTGGTTTTCTCTCGTTACTTAGAGGTAGACATTACCACAGGTGTACTCATAGGAATGTTGATTGTTCTCTTCTATGCCGTTTTGGGTGGAATGAAGGGCATCACTTATACTCAGGTAGCTCAGTACTGCGTCCTGATTTTTGCATTTATGCTGCCCGCCATATTCATCTCATTGATGGTCACTGGAAACGTGATCCCTCAAATCGGTTTTGGATCAACTGGCAACGATGGGGTTTACTTATTGAATAAGTTAGATGGTTTGCATCGTGAACTCGGTTTCCACGAATACACCTCAGGAAGAAAATCTACATTAGATGTATTCCTTATTACTGCCGCACTGATGGTGGGAACTGCAGGATTACCTCACGTAATCGTTCGATTTTTTACGGTAAAAAAAGTAAGCGATGCGCGTAAATCAGCCGGTTGGGCCTTGCTTTTTATTGCCATTTTGTACACCACGGCTCCGGCAGTAGCGGTTTTTTCTCGAACCAACCTGATAGAAACCGTAAGCAATAAAGCTTACGCTACACTTCCCGGGTGGTTTGACAAATGGGAAGCCACTGGACTGATTTCCTACGAAGACAAAAACCAGGATGGCCTGGTGCAATATGTTGCCGATCCACAAATCAATGAACTGAAAGTTGATGCAGACATTATGGTATTGGCCAATCCTGAGATTGCCGATTTACCCAATTGGGTAATTGCCATCATGGCCGCAGGAGCATTGGCTGCTGCGCTATCTACTGCTGCAGGACTCTTACTCGTGATTTCTTCCTCTGTATCCCACGACTTGATCAAAAAAATGATCAAACCCGATGTGAGTGAAAAAGGAGAATTGATTGCTGCACGATTGTCCGCTGTAGGAGCTGTGATGTTGGCTGCCTATTTTGGCATTAATCCCCCGGGCTTTGTTGCCGCTACGGTCGCACTGGCTTTTGGTTTGGCCGCCGCTTCCTTCTTTCCCGCTATTGTTATGGGAATTTTCAGTAAAAAAATGAACATGGAAGGGGCTATCGCTGGGATGGTGGTTGGAATTTTATTGATGTTATTCTATATGACCAAATTCAAATTCGGATGGTTTGGTGGTGGATCCGAAAAAGACTGGTGGTTTGGCATTTCCCCCGAAGGCTTTGGCTCTTTTGCTATGTTGGTCAACTTTGTGGTGTCCATTATCATTTCTAAATTTACTCCGGAACCCGACTCTGAAATTCAAAAATTAGTTGAAAACATCAGAAATCCAGATTAAGATCAAATGCATGAATAGAACTAAAATCCTATTGCCTCTGATCACCCTGATTGCTTCTCAAAGTATTTCAGCCCAAGAAAAAAAACCGCTCGATAATATTAACGTAACCGAAGTCTTAATGCATTTGGACTGGCCGAGAATGGACTATTTTGTTGATCAAAACAAATCAGTAGACCTTGGTAAAAATGATGGTCGAGTAGTGTTTATGGGAAACTCTATCACCCAAGGCTGGGCTCAATACATGCCTGAAATGTTTGACAATCAAACCTATATCAATAGGGGGATTGGTGGGCAGACAACTCCTCAGATGTTGTTGCGATTCAGACAGGATGTGATTGACCTTCAACCTGAATTAGTGGTCATATTGGCCGGAACCAACGATATAGCTGGTAATACGCCACTAAAGGATTTGGAAACCGTAGCGGGTCATTTGTTTTCAATGGCGGAGTTGGCGCGTGCGCACGACATCAAAGTGATATTGTGTTCTGTAGTTCCTGCAGCAGAATATCCGTGGAGAAAGGGTAAAAGCCCCGACACTAAAATTCCTCAACTCAACAAAATGATTCAAGACTATTGTGATGAAAATCACGCTCATTACTTGGATTATTTTAGTGCTATGACCGATGGTAAAAATGGTTTGATCGAAAGCTATGGTTACGATGGTGTTCACCCCGACGAAGACGGTTATAAGGTCATGGCCGAATTGGTTGAAAATGCCATCGATCAATTGCTCGACCGATAAGCTATTATACATCAACCGAAGTTGGAGGCTGTGGTCACAACCTTTTTGATGATTTCAAGATCAGAGATGGGTTCACCCTGAGCTGTTTTATCTGATCCCTTAGCTGAGAGGTGTATTTCACTAAAACCTGCTTTAAAAAAAAGTTCACAGTTTTGGTCGTTGATCCCACCCCCTGGCATAATCACCAGTTGATTTTTTGCAATGTTTTGAAGTTCAACCAATAAATCCAATCCCGCTAATGCTGTGTTTTGCTGTCCTGAGGTCAAGACTCTGTCAAAACCTAAACCCATTATTCTTTTTAAGGATTCCTTGGGTTGGAGGATTCGGTCAAAGGCCCTGTGAAAGGTCAAATCTAGGGGATTTGCCATTTTCACCCAGTTTTTTAGTGTAGTCAGGGGTAGGGAATGATCTTCGTTTAGTGCTCCCATGACGATCCCATCTGCACCCAATGATTTGGCCATTTCAATTTGAGCTGCCGTTGTTTTAATTTCCTCGGGCGTGTAGACAAAGTTTCCACGACGAGGACGAATCAGTACATGAACAGGAATCGGAGTTTGATCCAATACATCTTTCAGAAATTTTGAGGAGGGGGTAAGCCCATCTTCCAGTAAATTTTCACAAAGTTCCAGTCTGGAAGCCCCACCATCAATGGCATTGGACAGAGAAGTTTTGGAAGTACAACAGATTTCAATAATCACAAAAAATATTTTTTGTCTTTAGGAATGTAAGTTTAGTATAATTTGTTGTTTTTTTCTGATTTCACAGCTTAATTTTTAATTAAACTTCAATTAAATAGACCTATATTTATGGGTTTCAAATAATACTTTATAGAGGCCTATAAATGAAAAAAGATAAAATCTTATATCAGTTTCCCGGTGCTTTCGAGGAATATCGATTCGAAAAGCTTCACAATGTTACCGTCGACTCATCTTTAACCGGCTCTTTAGCCGTTGCCGACGAAATAGCAGCGCTTATCAGAGATAAACAAGCCAAAGGCCTGCCTTGTGTTTTGGGGCTGGCTACAGGGTCTTCTCCGATCAGTGTATACAATCAGTTGATTAAACTCCACAAAGAAGAAGGTTTGAGTTTTAAAAATGTGATCACATTTAACCTTGATGAATATTATGGGCTTGAACCCAATGACATCAACAGTTATCACTTTTTTATGCATGAAAATCTTTTTGACCACATTGATGTACCAGCAGAGAACATCAACATACCCTCAGGGATCATTGAACAAAGCCAAGTGAGGGACTACTGCAAGGGCTATGAAAAAAAGATAGACGACTTGGGTGGGCTTGATTTCCAATTGTTGGGAATCGGAAGAACCGGTCATGTTGGCTTTAACGAACCCGGATCCAACATCAACTCTCAAACCCGTTTTGTTACCCTAGACCACCTTACACGTTATGATGCTGCAGGAGCTTTTTATGGTATTGAAAATGTCCCCAGTAAGGCCATCACCATGGGGATTAAAACTATTCTTTCTGCCAAACGTATTGTGCTTTTGGCATGGGGAATCAATAAAAGTGAAATCATACAGAAGGCGGTTGAAGGTGCTTTAACCCCCAACATTCCCACCACCTACCTTCAAAAACACGATAACACCACTTTGGTTTTAGACCATCAAGCGGCCTCGGGATTGACCCGAATCAAAACCCCTTGGATTACCGGAAATTGTGATTGGGCCGAAATTTCCAATCAATGTAAGGCGGTCTATTGGCTGTGTAAAAAAACCAACAAATCCATCTTAAAGCTTACAGAAGAGGACTACAATCAAAATGGAATGTCAGAGCTTTTGAACTTAGAGGGCAATTATTATGACCTCAACATCAAAATGTTCAATCGCTTACAAAATACCATCACGGGTTGGCCCGGAGGAAAACCCAATGCCGATGACAGTAAACGACCAGAGCGTGCACTGCCTGATCCAAAAAGATGCATCATCTTTAGTCCTCATCCCGATGATGACGTGATTTCAATGGGAGGAACTTTTGACCGCTTGGTAGCGCAAGGGCATGAAGTTCATGTGGCCTACCAAACCTCAGGAAACATTGCTGTATCTGATGACGAGGCACTTAAGTATATTGAGGTAATTTCTGACATCAGTGAAGACCCTTCTGTCTATACCGATTTAAAAAACGAGTTGTTGCACAAAGAAAAAAACACCATGGATTCTTTAGCTTTGAGAAAGCTAAAAGGAACCATCAGAAAAAGAGAGTCTTTGGCAGCCACGCGTTATATCGGAATTCCCGACGATCAAGTTCATTTCTTAAACCTTCCCTTTTATGAGAGCGGTAAAATCAAAAAAAATCCGCCCTCACAACAAGACATTGACATTACCAATCAACTGATCCAATCGGTGAAACCCCACCAAATATTTGCGGCTGGTGATCTGGCCGATCCTCACGGAACCCACCGCATATGTTTAAACATATTATTTGATTCCATAGATCAACTCAAGTCAGAATCCTTTATGAAGGACTGTTGGGTTTGGCTCTACAGAGGAGCTTGGCAAGAATTCGAAGTACACGAAATCGAAATGGCGGTTCCCATGAGTCCCGACCAAGTTTTACGAAAGCGAAAAGCCATATTCTACCACCAATCCCAAAAGGACAGCGTGATGTTTCAAGGGAGCGATGATCGTGAGTTTTGGGTTCGTGCCGAGGACAGAAACCGTTTGACTGCAAAACGATACAGAGACTTGGGGCTTTCAGATTATCAGGCGATGGAGTTATTTCAGCGTTATCATTATTAAATTTTAATACGACGAAGAGTATTATTATGGAGATCATTGAAAATCAAAAAAAATACGATGTGGTGATTGTCGGATCTGGAGCCGGCGGAGGGATGGCCACCAAAATTTTGGCCGAAGCGGGACTTAAAGTCGCTCTCGTAGAAGCAGGGCCCTATTTTGATCCCGCCAACCCCGAACAACAGACCCAATTCAAGTGGCCCTATGAGTCCCCCAGAAGAGGGGCTTCTAACAAAAGACCTTTTGGTGACTTTGATACAGCCTACGGAGGTTGGGAAATAGAGGGAGAACCCTATACCCACCATGGAGATACCAAGTTCGATTGGTTTCGTTCGCGTATGCTTGGGGGGAGAACCAATCACTGGGGGAGGATATCTTTGCGATTTGGCCCCCGGGATTTTAAAAGCAAGGACCGTGACGGTTTGGGCGAAAATTGGCCCATCGGTTATAATGACCTCAAACCCTTTTACGATAAAGTGGATCAACTCATTGGTGTATTTGGAACCAAGGAAAACATTCCCAATGAACCGGATGGTTTTTTTCTTCCTCCTCCAAAACCCAGATTGCACGAACTCTATTATATCAAGGGAGCTAAAAAGTCTCAAGTACCTGTGATTCCTGCAAGGCTTTCTGTTTTAACCAAGCGAATCAACAACGACCGTGGTGTCTGTTTTTATTGTGGCCAGTGTAATCGATCCTGTTCGGTCTATGCCGATTTTTCTGCCGGTTCTTGCCTGATCTTTCCCGCCCAAAAAAGTGGTGGACAAGTTGATCTCTACGTCAATAGTATGGTCAAAGAGGTCACTGTCGATGAAAACGGAAAAGCAACAGGAGTCAACTACGTCAGTAAAGACGATAATCGAGAATACAGCATCAAGGGTAGGGTGGTCGTTTTGGCGGCCTCGGCTTGTAGTACTGCTAGAATTTTATTAAACTCAAAAAGCTCACAACATCCCAACGGATTGGGTAATTCGAGTGATTTGGTAGGAAAATACCTACATGATTCGACCGGATCAGACCGCATGGCTTTTATCCCCGATTTGATGAATCGAAAACGATACAATGAAGATGGTGTGGGAGGAATGCACGTTTATACCCCTTGGTGGTTGGACAATAAGAAGCTGAATTTCCCCAGAGGATATCACCTCGAAGTTTGGGGAGGTATGGGAATGCCTTCCTATGGATTTGGTTTTGACCCCAATATGTTCAACAGCTTCTTTGGAGAAAAGGTAGGAGGTTATGGAGATCATCTTAGGGATGATGTGAAAAAATACTACGGTTCTTTGGTGGGGCTCTCCGGTAGGGGGGAATCTATTGCCATGAAAGACAATTATTGTGAGATTGATCCCGATACCGTAGATGAATACGGGATACCTGTTTTACGCTTTAATTACAAATGGTCTGATTTTGAAAAAAAGCAGGCTGTTCATATGCACGACACTTTCGAGGAGATTTTTGAGAATATGGGCGGCATAGTCGTGGGGGAAAAGCCCGGTGCGGACAAAGACTTTGGTCTTCACACCCCCGGGAGGATCATCCACGAAGTGGGGACTACCCGTATGGGAAGCGATCCCAAAACTTCGGTGGTCAACGAATTTGAACGTTTACACGATGTAGATAATGTTTTTGTTGTAGATGCAGGACCTTTTGTATCTCAGGCAGACAAAAATCCAACTTGGACCATTATGGCCCTCTCTTGGAGAACCTCCGAATTTATCATTGAGGAATTAAAAAAACAAAATATCTAAGTCATGGAAAGAAGAGAAAGCATAAAGGCCATGATGTTGGGGTCTTTTGGAACCGGACTATTAATGCAAAGTTGTCTGGATACCCCCCCAAAACAATTGCAAGAAAAAATATGGAAATACCAATACGGTAGAACTCCAGATGAAGCAGCTCACGATCAAAAACTTCTGGGACAACAATTTTTTGATGAAAGTGAAATGGAGTCGATCACCCGCTTGGCCAACTTAATTCTTCCTTCCCATGATGATGGTTCCATTGAAGAGGCCGAGGTTCCTGGATTTATTGAATTTATTGCCAAAGACATTCCATCCCTTCAAAAACCGCTTAAAACCGGATTAAAATGGCTCGAGCAAGAATCTAAACAACAGTTTGAAAAAGCTTTTGTAGATTGCTCCGAAGCCCATCAAAAATCAATATTAGATTCCATCGCATACGAAATTGAGGATGTTGAGGAACAACCCGAGGGAATCGCATTTTTCTCATTGATCAGAGATTTGGTCGTTACGGGATATTTTACCTCAGCGGTTGGGTTAAAAGATCTCGGTTATGTGGGAAATACCCCAAATGTTTGGGATGGTGTGCCGTACCAGGTATTGAAAGAGCACGATGTGGCTTATGACGAGGCATGGTTGGCCAAGTGTATTGATCAAAATACACGCAATGAAATTGCCAAATGGGATGAAAATGGTAATTTCATAAACTAAAACTCAAATATCATGAACAGAAAACAATTTCTATCACTTGCTGGAGT
>CAJXEG010000020.1 GCA_913052425.1 uncultured Flavobacteriaceae bacterium
TGACGAATATTTCAGTTTTTCGGATTTTGCACCCACCTTCCTTGATTTGGCCGGTATAGATGAAGAAAATCATGACATGAAGCCCTTTTCGGGAAAAAGCTGGAACCCTGTTTTTAAGAACCTTCCCGATACCCAACCCAGAGAGTACATGATCATTGGGAAAGAACGCCATGACGTGGGCAGGAAAAATGACCAGGGTTATCCGGTGAGGGGTATTATAGAGGGGAACTATTTTTACAGCCAGAATTTTAAACCGGAACGTTGGCCTGCTGGAAATCCTGAAACGGGATACCTAAATACCGACGGCAGCCCCACCAAAACTGAAATTTTGAACCTCCACCGCCAAGGGAAAGATTCAACCTATTGGAATTACGCCTTTGGCAAACGACCACAGGAAGAGTTATACGACATTGAAAAAGATCCTCAATGCCTTAAAAACTTAGCTTTTGACGAAAGTTATTCTTCACTAAAAATATCATTGAAAGACAAACTGATTGGGGATCTAAAGCAACAAGGTGATCCAAGGGTTTTAGGCAATGGAGATGTCTTTGATCAATATCCTTATTCCGGTGAAAATGTAAAAAACTTTTACAGCCGCCATATGGAAGGAGAAAAGATCAAAACCCATTGGGTCAACCCCACAGATTTTGAGAAATAAATTGGTTTTTTAAAAGGTCATCATTGCTCCAAAACCGGAATTCTAAATTTTTTCAGTGCAGCGGTGGTATGGGCTTGTTCCATAAAATTCTCCATCTTTTGGACAATTTCGGGATACTCAGCCGCTAAATCATTTAACTCTTTAGGATCTTTGGAAAGGTCATAAAGCTGCAAGGCAGAGGCTCCTTTAAATAAATTCTTTTTAAAGCCCTTCCAAGAACCCATCCTGATGGCTTGCTGTCCACCGTAGGCAGGGAACTCCCAATACAGATAGTCGTGTTCCTGCTGTGGTTTTTCCATAAGTGAAGGATAGTAACTGATCCCATCAATCGGATAAGGAGGCTCCACACCCAAAATATCACAGACCGTAGCATAATAATCATAAAATGTACCGGGATGGGCTGAACGTCCTCCCTCTTTGATTTTATTAGGCCAAGTGGCAATCGTTGGGACTCTGATACCTCCTTCGTTGACATTTCCCTTAACGGTAGTTTTGGAATTGACAAATATCCCAGTGCTGTTAAAAAAATGAATATCAGCTTGTTTGTCTTTGTGCGTTGGACCATTATCACTGGAAAAAATAATTAAGGTGTTTTCGTAATCTCCTATTTCTTTGAGTTTGGCTACAATTTCTCCGACCTGCTCATCCAAATAAGAGATCATGGCGGCATAAGTGGCCCTGGGCGTTCGGTTGGGGTAATAACCTGAATTACCCAGATATGGGTCTTCGGGTCCCAATTTTTGTCTGTAGTGATCCACCCATTTTTGTGGTGCCTGCAAGGGCAAATGCGGCAACGGACTGGCATAATAAAGGAAAAATTTTTGGTCTTTATTTCGCTCCAGAAACTGCATGGCCTCCTGATGCATCAAGGTAGGGGCATAGTCGTTTTGATTGAAGGGAGCATAACTGGCATCATCGTTGGGATCCAAGTCTGCGTCAAGACTTTGTTTATTAACAATTTTGTTATTGAGTATGTGCCTTTCTTGGTTTCTCCACAAGTGAGAAGGATATAAGGTATGGGCCTGACGTTGACAATTGTAGCCATAGAAAAAGTCAAACCCTTTTTTATTGGGAATACTGTTGGTATTGGGTGCCCCAAGGCCCCACTTTCCCACCATACCGGTTTTGTATCCTTTTGATTTAAATACACTGGCAATGGTGATAATGGAATCCGGCATGGGGCGTTGTCCTTCCAAATTAGGGTTTTCAAACATGGCTTTAAAACTCCAAACCTCTCCTCTTTCTCTCCATTCGCTATTGCCTCTTACAGGATTATTTCCGGTATGAAGTCCCGTCATCAACACTGCCCTGGCAGGAGCACAAACCGGAGCACCGCTGTAGTGATCTGTCATGATCATACCCTCACGGGCCAACTGGTCGATATTTGGGGTTTCGATCCATTTTTGCCCTTGTATCCCAATTTCTCCGTAACCCAAATCATCGGCTAAAATGAAAATAAAATTAGGAGATTCTTCTGCCTCTTTTATGGGCTCATTGCATGAAGACAGCAACATGAGCAATGCGGTGATAAAAAAGATGTTTTTCATGAGTGGTTAAAATTAAAATGGTTCATCGATATTTCCCTTAAATCAGCACGGACATTAAAGCGACCGCTGAATTAGAATTCAATAAATATCTAAAAAATGAAGGCATTGTAGTTTATATTATTATTACAATTTAACTTTTTTTCTCTAATTGATAAAGGGTTTTTATCACTCCCCTACCACAGTTATCACCAAATTTCTTGCCCCTCCATGGTTTCTGTGTTCGCACAAATAAATTCCTTGCCAAGTCCCCAACAACAGTCGGCCGTTTTGGAGGGGAATATTGACACTACTGCCCAAAAGACTGCTTTTGATATGGGAGGTCATATCGTCCGGGCCTTCCAAAGTATGAAGATAGTGATTGGCAGACTCCGGCACCAAAACATTGAAATGGGTTTCAAAATCTTGCCTGACGGTTGGATCGGCATTTTCGTTAAGGGTCAAACTGGCTGAAGTATGTTTGATAAACACATTCAACATCCCACTCATCTTGGGCAATTCTTCACTGATGTATCCGGTGATCAGATGAAAGCCCCGAGGAAAGGGAGGAAGGCTAATTTCTTTTTGAAAAATCATATTCCCTATTTTATGTTTCAATGTTATTAAATAATGATTTTTTTAAAGATACCCCATTTGTCTCATTTTAAATGCAAGCTTAAAACCTGCGACCAAAAAAAATATCTGTAATTTTAGGTGTCAATATTTCCAAATCATGAAAAATGATATAAAGGGTCGAAGGGATTTTATAAAAAATTCAGGATTGGCTTTTAGTTTAATGGCCCTCAATAGTAAATTCTTACTGGCCAATGAGGATGATGTAATGGGTGACGAACTATTAAAAAAACTCTCCTCTTTCAATGATGGTATTATTGAGTCCTTGTTATTAAAACAGATCAGTGATCCCGACAGCCGTTGGGATGGTGGAGTAAAAGACATCTACGAGGTACCCCATGCACATGCTACAATGAATTTTGTGATCAAGCTTTCCAGCGCCTATGCCTCCCCATTTTCGAAGTTCTATCTTTCGGATAGATTAGGAAAAGCAATGACAAAAGCGATGAGGTGTATTGTTGAAGTTCAACACGAAGACGGTACCATTGATTTGCACAGTACCAATTTTCACTCTACCCCGGATACCGCTTTTTTTGTCAACTATTTCAGTCCTGTATACATAATTCTAAAAAATTTAAACCAAGCTCGATTGGGCAATCTAATTTCCTGTTTTGAAATTTTCTTAAAAAAAACATCCAAATGTCTTTTGGTTGGAGGTGCCCATACGGCCAACCATCGATGGGTCATCTCCTCTGCTTTGGCAAGAATTAACTCATTTTTCCCCTCCAAAGCATTGATTGATAGAATTGATGTATGGTTAAAAGAGGGCATTGATCTCGATCCCGACGGGCAATACACCGAAAGAAGTGTGGGGTCTTACTCCCCTGTTTGCGATGAAATGTTTATTACCATGGGGCGTTTGCTGAATCGAAATGACTTACTCGATGTAGCGCGTAAAAATCTCGATATGACGCTTTATTACATTCAGCCCGGAGGAGAAGTCTTGACAGATGCCAGTGGCAGGCAGGACAGTGACAAAATTAGTGATGTGGCAGGATACTACTACAGCTATCTGTACTTTTCCCATAGAGATAAAAACCCTGTCTATGCAGCCGTTTGTGATTTTATCGAAAATCATTTAAGCCATAAATTAACAAGTTTTATCCCCTACCTTCTGGAGAATGAATCCTTGAGAAACAAAAGAGTATCGGCAACACAATTTCCCGACCGATATTTTAAACGTTTTAAACATTCCGGGGTTTTTAGAATCAGACAATCCAACTTTGATGTCTCAATCATCAAGAACAATCCCACTTTTTTGTCCCTGATCAAGGGGTCGGCTGTCCTACAGTCCATGAGATTGGGTTCAACTTTTTTTGGATCCAGAGGGCAGTTTACGGCAGAAAATGCCGAAGTCGATAACAATCAGATCATACTTACCAAATCCGTAAAGCATGGTTATTTTCAACCTTTTCCCAAAGATAAAATTATTGGTGATGGGGTTTACAGTAAAATGCCCCGTGCGGAAAGAACATTGTCGGAGCCACAAGTCATTCACTATAAAATAACCATCACCACGCTTGATCAAAAAATTCAAGTGGCTGTTGAAGTGACCGGAACAGCGCATGTACTGGTTTCTTTGGAAATGAATTTTAGAAAGGGAGGTGATCTCTCAGGTGTCATTTCAGACAAAAACAGGGCAGACTCGTATTTTTTAAAAGAAGGATGGGGAACTTATACAAAAGATGACAGTGTCATTACCTTCGGTCCCGGAAAAATTGAGCATCAGTGGGGAACCATGAGAGGAATGCACGAGAAGCCCTATGGAAATACAGTTTATATCAACGGGCATACCCCCTTTAAACATCTCCTTGAAATTAATTAAGTTGAATCGCAGCAAAATGTCAAATAGAAAATCATCATCCCATCCTATTTTTTTTTATAAAATCAAATTCTTGTGTTTAATCATTCTTTTAAATATGAACTTACAATGCACCCCTCCAAGCACACCTCTGATTATCGGCCATCGCGGTGCCAAAGGTCATGTAGCTGAAAACACCCTTCCCTCTATTGCCAGGGCCATGGAATTGGGAGTTGACGGAATTGAGATCGATATTTTCCTATGTAAATCCGGTGAAATGGTGGTTTTTCATGACAAAAAACTGGACCGATTAACTAATGCCCAAGGTTATATCGAAAGCTTGGAATACGATTCGATAAAAAGAATAAGCGTTTTGGGGCAATACAAGATCCCCACCCTTGACGAGGTGTTGGAATTAATCGATGGAAAAGTATTTTTAAATATTGAATTAAAAGGCGGTGGAACAGCACAACCCACCCATAAAATTTTGACCCCCCTTTTAAAGCAAAAAAAATGGACGGCAGACCAATTCATCATATCGAGTTTTGACTGGGAAGAACTCAAACACTTCTATCGATTGAATCAAGAGGTTCCCATTGCCGTGCTCACCGATGACGATCCTCTAGATGCATTGCCTATAGCTCGAGAGGTGAATGCTCAAGCCATCAATCCTGATTTCAAATCCTTGAATGAAAAAAATGTCAAGAAAATACAGCAGGCAGGGTATAAGGTTTTTCCATACACCATCAATGATCCAAAGAATATTGAAAAAATGTTGACCTTAGAGGTAGATGGGATCATCACAGATTATCCAGAGCGGGTAAAAGATGCTTTACCTCCAAACTAGATAAGCAAAGTGTAGGCAAATCCAGCCAAAGCACCTCCTGCTAACGGTCCCAAAACAGGAATCCAAGCATAAGACCAATCGGCATCTTTATTTTTTCTGGGCAACATTTGATACATTAATCTGGGGCCAAAATCCCGCGCAGGATTAATGGCGTAACCTGTTGTTCCTCCCAATGCTATACCGATCACCCACACCAAAATGGCTACCGGCAATGCTTGCAAGGCACCCAAACCAAAATTCTCTACGACCATACCTTCGATTTCTATATTTGGAGCTGCGATGAACATTACCCCAAAAACCAAAACAAAAGTACCGATGAATTCACTAAAAAAATTGTTTTTAAAATTCCTGATGGCAGGGCCGGTACAAAAAGTACTGCGAACCACTCCCTCGTCTTCGGTAAGACGGTAATGATCAATATAGATGAGATAGCATACCCAACCGCCCATCATAGCCCCCAAAATTTGGGCAATGATATAGCCCGGAACCAAAGTCCAAGAAAACTTTCCTGCAACAGCCAAACCAACAGTAACGGCAGGATTGAGGTGTGCTCCACTGAATTGACCTGTAATGAAAACTCCAACAAAAACTGCAAAACCCCAGGCACTGGTAATTAAAACCCAGGGGCTCTGACCTTCGGCAATCGTATTTTTAAGGCTTACATTGGCCACCACTCCGGCACCCAATAAAAGAAGGAAAAAAGTGCCGATAAATTCAGCGATATAAGGATCAATCATAATATATAGTTTTGTGTTATGGTTTTAAAATCTTTAAGTTCCTGGGCAATCCATTCATCATCTTTTTGAAGGGCAGTTGCCATAATCTCAGCCACTTCAGGCGCGATTCTTAAGGTCTCTTTGGCATCCAAAAACAAACACCTGACCCTTCGTGCCAAGACATCTTCTATGTGAATGGCCATTTCATGTTCGACACTCCATAGAATTAAATTTTTACTGATATAAAATTTATCCGACAAGGAATCATTGTCCTCGGGTTTTCCCATCGAAATGATCTTCTGTCGGTCAGCCCCATAAACATGAAGAGGGTCATTTATGTCAGTATTTTCATCATAGCCATGGAGCAATAGTTTTTTGGTTTTGCACTTTTGTTCCTTCAAGCCGCCCACCAGCGCAGCAGTGTTAATGGTATCTTCCCCCATTTTTCTGTAGGTGGTCCATTTCCCTCCCAAAACACTGATCAATCCACTGGTAGAAACATTAACCTTGTGGTGACGAGATACTTCTTTGGTTTGAGTAGAATCTCCCTGTTGAGCCGCCAGTGGTCTCAATCCGGCAAAAACACTTTTAACATCTTCTCGTTTGGGCTTCTTGGTCATATACTGTGAGGCATTGCTGAGAATAAAGGCAATCTCTTCCTCCAATGCTTTGGGTTCTTCATCCGCACGATCGATGGGTGTATCGGTCGTTCCCACCACCACATGATCGTGCCATGGTACAGCAAATAAAACCCTACCATCACTGGTGTGGGGAATCATGATGGCATGGGGGCCATCCAAAAAAGCCCTTTCTAATACCAAGTGAACCCCTTGACTGGGCCTAATTATGGGTCGAGCTCCCGGCTGATCCAGTTTAACGATCTGATCGCTGAATACCCCTGTAGCATTGATTACTACCTTGGTTTTTACGGTAAACTTTTCTCCCGATTCGCGAT
Organism: uncultured Flavobacteriaceae bacterium; assembly: GCA_913052425.1. The sequence continues at coordinate 7,134 of CAJXEG010000020.1, forward strand.
CCAAAACTTCTAAACCTGATATGAGATCGTTCTCTTTCAACAAACCCGTTACCTCAGCATAATTGATCAAGGTGGCCCCTAAATTGGTAGCAGTCAAAGCCAGGGTAATCGCCATCCTAGAATCATCAAATTGACCGTCGTGATATATGACGCCTCCTTTTAATCCGTCTTTTTTGACATTGTTGATCAGTTCAATAGTTTCATCTTTGTTCAATAGTGTAGAAGGGCCCAAACCCATCTTACCGGCCATCATGTCATAGACCTTAAGACCCAGGCCATAAAAAGGACTGTTCCACCAGTCGTAGAAAGGAATGACAAAACTCATATCCTTGACCAGTTGGGGGGCATTTCGTTTCATGATACCCCGCTCTTTTAAAGCTTCAATGACAAGGGAAATATCCCCATTCTGAAGGTAACGTACCCCACCGTGAACCAATTTTGTACTTCTCGATGAAGTTCCTTTGGCAAAATCATTTTTTTCGAGCAGTAGTGTTTTGTATCCTCTTTTTGCGGCATCAACTACGGCACCCAATCCGCTGGCACCTCCGCCAATAATGACAATATCCCACTGATCTTCCTTCCCGAGGGATTTTATACTACTTATCCGATCCATTATTTAGTGATTATTCTTGATACTCTATTTTCCCATAGGGAAATGGTTTTTTTTGTCTGTTGGCTTTCAGCAGGTTTAAAACATTGATCCTCCTCCCAAAGGTCTTTGAGCGCATCGACCGAGGGCCAAAAACCGCTGGCCAAGCCTGCCAAAAATGCAGCACCCAAAGCGGTGGTTTCAGTAATTTTAGGTCGAATCACAACGGTATTGATCAAATCGGCCTGAATTTGCATCAATAAATCATTATTACTGGCCCCACCATCAACCTTCAGACTCTTAAAATCGACGCCTGCATCTTTTTGCATTTCAATAATAATATCCCTCGACCTCAGGGCTATGGCCTCCAAGGCTGATCTGGCAATATGTCCCTTGTTGGTTCCTCGGGTAATTCCCATAATGGCTCCAGTGCTATGAGGATCCCAATAAGGGGCACCCAAACCGGACAGGGCCGGAACAAATGTTACCCCTCCATTGTCTGAAACAGATTCAGCCAAGGCTTCGATGTCGGCAGAGGAAGCTATCATATGCAATTGATCCCTAAGCCATTGCACCAGAGCACCAGCAGTAAAAACACTGCCTTCTATGGCATAGGTTACCTCACCGTCAATTTGCCAGGCAATGGTGGTCAACATTTTATTTTTGGAAACAACGGCTTGTTTACCGGTATTCATGATACAAAAACAACCTGTACCATAAGTGTTTTTAACATCACCCGGCTGAAGACACAATTGACCAAACAATGCAGCTTGCTGATCTCCGGCGATCCCTGCAATACTAATGGATTTACCCAAAACAGCGGGCTCCGTAGTCCCAACGATCTCGGAAGAATTGGCTACCTTGGGCAACAGGGCCTTGGGAATATCCAATAGGTCTAATAATTCCTGATCCCATTGATTTTCGTGAATGTTATAGATCATGGTGCGGCTGGCATTGGTTGCGTCGGTTACATGATTGGAGCCTCCGGTGAGTTTCCATATCAGCCAACTGTCCACCGTACCAAAAGCTAATTCCCCTTTTCGAGCACGATCCCTCAGGGCAGGGTCTTGATCCAAAATCCATTTGATTTTTGTTGCAGAAAAATAAGCATCGACCACCAAACCTGTTTTTTTGGTAAAAACATCGGACTTGCCTTGAGCCGCAATTTCCTCGCAAATTTTAGCCGTACGGCGGTCCTGCCATACAATAGCATTAAATACAGGAACTCCTGTGGCTCTGTCCCAAATAATGGTTGTTTCCCGTTGATTGGTAATTCCGATGGAATGAACCTGCTCAGCGGTGATGTCGGCCTTTTTTAAAACGTTTTTGACCGCATTGATTTGTGTCTCCCATATTTCTATGGGATTGTGTTCAACCCATCCCTTTTGGGGAAATATTTGGGTAAACTCCTGTTGAGCTACCGCTACTTGATTTCCTTTTTGATCAAACAAAATGGCCCTGGAACTGGTCGTACCAGCATCCAGAGATAACACATAATTTTTCATAAAAATAAATTTATAGTCATCCGGTAAAATATAATAAAACAGAAACCACCAACCCAATCAGAATGACGGATAAAATCAAATCAGTTCTATTGAAAGAATTTTGATATTCCTCTTTCATATCTGAGGTCATGGTTCCAAAAGATAAACCTTCGATTGTGGCATAATCTGGTATGGAGGTCAACAGGCTTACGGTCACACACATAAAGACCGAAAAAATAAACATAAAAATAGCCATGTGAGCAAAATTGATGGTTGCAAAAGCAAAAGCTGCCCCTGAAACGCTTGCCCCGGATAGAATTTCTTCCTGAAAATAAATCTCACTTCCCAATCTCAATACAAGCAAGATCAATCCACTAATGAGCGTTGCAATCGCAGCATCAGAAGTCACTCTTTTCCATAGGATTCCCAGAAGAAAAACGGCGGTAACCGGTGGAGCAATATAGGATTGTACATTTTGAAGGTATTGGTACATGACCCCACCTCCAATTTTTTCCATGATGGGGATCCAAATGATTCCCAAAATCACAATGATGGCAGTCGCAATTTTACCAATATTGATGAGGGATTTTTCGGACATATCCGGCTTAATTTTTTTGTAGATATCTATGGTGAAAATAGTAGAACAAGAATTAAAAACCGAAGCCAACGAACTCATCAAAGCTGCCATCAATCCACCCGCAACCAATCCTTTAAGCCCAACAGGCAAAAGGGTTTTTACCAACATGGGAAAAGCGCGATCTGCTCTCTCTACAACATAAACATCGGGTTGTTGAAGGGTCAAAGCAAAAGCAATAATTCCGGGTACGAGGAAAATCAGAATGGGTAATAGTTTTAGATAAGCCCCAAAAATGGCGCCTCTTCTTGCAATGGTGATATTATTAGCGGCCAAAGTTCGCTGCACAATATACTGGTCTGTACACCAATACCAAATCCCGACAATGGAACCGCCTATCAACATACCCGTCCATGGAAAATTAGGATCAGACATGGGTCGCCACATATTAAAATGGTCAGGACTGACGGCAGTAATCGTTTCTCGTAATTGTCCCCAACCACCAACTTCATTAAGTCCCAAAATGGTGATGATCACCGAACCAAAAATGAGAACAATGGTCTGAAGTGTTTCTGTATAGATGACCGCTTTTAATCCTCCAATGACAGTATAGACCCCGGTAAATATAACAATGCCTATGGCTCCGTACCAAAAGGGTATCCCTAACAATTCTGACACTACAATCCCTCCGGCGTAAATGGTGATCGAAACTTTGGTCAAGACATAGGCCAGCAAAGAAAAAACAGAAAGAAACCATCGGGAGCGGCTGTCAAATCTCCTTTCTAAAAACTCGGGAGTGGTAAAGGCACCGCTTCTTATGTAGAAAGGTAAAAACAACCAACCCAAAAGCAATACAATCCATGCGTGTAATTCATAATGCGCCATGGGAGTTCCGGATTCAAAACCGGTACCTGCCAATCCAACTACATGCTCAGAGCCTATGTTGGATGCAAAAATGGAGGCTCCAATGACGAACCATCCTACATTCCGCCCTGCTAAAAAATAGTCCTCGGTGTTTTTATTTTTTTGTACAAAAACCCAAAAAGCGACACCAATAAGGGCCAAAAAATAAAGCCCCAAAACGATCCAATCCAATTGTTGAAGTACTGATGTCATAACTACAAAGATTTTATTTGGTCAAATTTTAACCCCAACAATATAATCAAAACTTAACGCTATTTATGACTTTTTTAAAAGTTGAAAGACTTTAATTCAAAAAATAACATTTCCATACGCGGTTATAAATTTAAGTTTTCATCTGATTTTAAACCGTAGAGTAAAATATTTAAATATGGACTATTTCAATCCCAATCTATAATTTAAAAATTTATATATTTAAAAAAACAATCAACACAATGAATCAACTTTCCCGAAGATCATTCTTAAAATCAACTACAGCAGCTTCAACAGGCTTGCTTTTTATTCCTGATTTTTTAAAAAACGCCCCCAATAATCGTCTCAACATTGCTGTAATTGGTGTTGGAGGAAGAGGGAAGGCCAATTGGAGTAAAGTCCCCAAAGAAAATATTGTAGCCCTCTGTGATGTAGATGATAACAGGGCTGCATCAGGATATAAATTGTTCCCAAAAGCCAGAAAGTTTAAAGACTTTAGGGTGATGTATGATCAAATGGCCAAAGAAATAGATGCCGTTATCATTACCACACCCGACCATACTCATTTTGCGGCAACCATGATCGCCATGGAATTGGGCATGCATGTCTATGTAGAAAAACCTTTGGCGCATAATGTATGGCAACTGAGAACTTTGAAAAAAGCGGCGAAATACTACAAGGTGGTATCACAAATGGGAAATCAAGGACATACGACCAATGGTATCCGTTTGATAAAAGAGTGGTACGATCAAGGCATATTGGGTGAGGTTAGAGAAGTTCATGCCTGGCATGGTGCCTTTAATTATGGGCCCGGTAAATACTGGACAAAACCGGAAAGTTTTCCACCGCCCGTCCATCCCATACCCGACTATTTGGATTGGGATCTTTGGTTAGGCCCAGCCAAATACAGGACTTTTAATTCGGCCTATGCCCCAAAATCATGGAGGGGTTTTTATGATTTTGGAAATGGACAGTTGGGAGACTGGTCTTGCCATACCCTCGATGGCCCTTTTTGGGCACTGGATTTGGGCATGCCTCATACCGTCGAAGCCACAGTTCCCAATCCGAGAACAAAACACAATTTTATTGCTGATCAATCGGTAACCCATTATCAGTTTGGTGGAAGAGGTAATAAACCTCCCGTAACCCTAAAATGGTATGAAGGAGGAGAGAAGCCGAAGATCAGACCCGAATGGGGGATCCAGGAGTTTGACCGCTCGGGGATGATCATGATCGGTGATAAAAAAACATTGCTCACCGGTGGAAGGCCCAACAATCCCAGACTATTAGTCTCCCCCGAAGAGTGGGAAGCCTTCCAAAAAAACCCACCGAAAAAAACAATACCAAGGGTATATGAAGAAGGTCCCGTTCAAGAGTGGGTCGATGCCATCAAAAACAATAGTCTTCCCGGATCTCATTTTGGTTATGCTACCGAATTGACTGAAATGGCCTTGGTAGGTGTTTTGGCACAACGTTTTGCTGCTAAAATCGAATACGATGCCGATAACATGAAAATTACCAATCGTCCAGACATTGATGCATACATCAAGGAACCTACAAGAAAAGGATGGTCGTATGGTGAAAATCTCTAAAAAAGAATCGACTGAATAATGAAAAGGTTTTTGTTTTTTTTAATGCTATCCCCTATGGTTATGGCACAAACTGAAATGCAATCTTACAGTGTAATCCTGAAGATTGCAGAGGCGGAAATACGCTTTTACCCCCCTGTGATGATGGCCAAACACACTGCCAGCAATCAAGGGTCCGGTTTTGGAAAGCTTTTTGGATACATTTCAGGAAACAACGCCAACAATACCAAAATTGCCATGACCACTCCCGTTCACATGGAGAAAAAAACAGGAGAAAGTTCAATGGCCTTTGTATTGCCCAAAAAATTTACTGATGACAATACCCCCCAACCCAATGATGCATCACTAAGCGTTTTTGAAGATCAAGGAGGCTATTTTGCCGCCATCAAATATTCGGGATACACCAGCACATCAAAAGAAAAAGAGCATACCGAAATACTTGAGCAACTGCTCCAAAAAGAAAAAATAATTCCTTCGGGTTTACCAAAAATTCTGGTTTACAACAGTCCCTATAAAATCATAAACCGAAGAAATGAAATTTTAATCCCCATTACCTTTAAAACTGAAATAGATGACTGATCTTATAATCACTGGAATTGAGACCTAAGACATTCGTTTTTCCGCCAGTGAAAATTTAGATAGATCCAACGACATAAACCATGGACAGATGGGTTGATATCAGCCAAGATAAATATTCAAAAAAATGATTAAATGTCACCCAATTATCACAGATTTAAAAGTATGAAAAACACTGGACTTATTTTTATGATTCTTTTTTTAATGGGTTTTTCATTGCCTCCGGACAATGAAATTTTCATAGCCCTTGAAAAAATACCATTCTTTGAAAAACAAATGCTTTTTCAAGGTGAACGATTTCCCAATGTCGTTGTGGCCAAAGACGGATCAATCATTGCTACTTGGGGAAAGGAAAACTGTGTGAGCCGAAGAAGTATTGATGGTGGCGATTTATGGGAAAATGAAGTGATCATTGGACCGGGCATCAACGGCGGTGGTCTCACGCTAGACGAAAACAGTGGTGATCTAATCACTTTTGTTGAAAAAGAACACCCTCCCTCTACCATAAAATGTTACAAAAGCAGGGACACAGGAAAAACATGGGATCGGTTTGAGATTGATATATTACCTGATAGAAACGGAATAATCCCCTCAATGCATATGAATGAACATGGAATTTCTCTAAAAAGTGGAAAATTTAGGGGAAGGTTGATCAGACCCACGAGATTTTACAATGCTAAAAATAGTTCTGAAAGGAAAATTATGTATTCATCAGCAAAAGAAAAAATGTGGAGAGGTCAATACACAAATGCAATTTATAGTGATGATGGAGGAAAAACTTGGCATACAAGTA
>CAJXEG010000021.1 GCA_913052425.1 uncultured Flavobacteriaceae bacterium
ATCAAGGTTCAGCCTTCCCTGCCGAATATATCGCTGAGGGAGTAGACCAAACCCGCGGGTGGTTCTACACTCTACATGCCATCAGCACACTGGTTTTTGATTCTATTTCCTACAAAAATGTGGTTTCCAATGGGTTGGTTCTGGACAAAAGCGGACAGAAGATGTCCAAACGCTTGGGTAATGCAGTAGATCCCTTCGAAACCATTGACCAATACGGAGCAGATGCCACCCGTTGGTATATGATTTCAAACGCCAACCCCTGGGACAACCTCAAATTTGACTTAGACGGGATAGGCGAGGCACAACGCAAGTTTTTTGGCACCTTACACAACACCTATTCCTTCTTCAGCCTCTATGCCAATATAGACGATTTTAAAAATGAAGAAACCCCCATTCCCCTTGACGAACGCTCCGAATTGGATCGCTGGATTTTATCTGAACTAAACAGTTTGATTGGAAAAGTAGATGCTTATTATGAAGATTATGAGCCGACCAAAGCAACCCGAGCCATCTCAGAATTTGTTCAGGAAAAATTGAGTAATTGGTATGTGAGATTGTGCAGAAGACGTTTTTGGAAAGGAGAATTTCAAAAAGATAAAATTGCAGCCTACCAAACCCTATGGGAGTGTCTGCTAAACATAACCCAATTGGCTGCCCCTGTGGCTCCTTTTTACAGTGACCGTTTGTATCAAGATTTGACCGAGAATACGGCCACCCAAAAATCCACATCGGTACATTTGTCGACTTTTCCCAAAGTGCGTCCCGATGCTATCGATTCAGCCCTGGAAAATCGAATCAACAAAGCACGAAACATCACCTCATTGGCCCTTTCGCTTCGGAAAAAAGAACAAATCAAAGTAAGACAGCCCCTACAAAATCTGATGATTGCTGTTAATGGCCCTGAGGAGAAAAACGAAATCAAAAAAATCCAAGAACAATTGCGTTCTGAGATTAATGTTAAATCCATTGAGCTGATTGATGACGACAGCAATATCTTGGTCAAAGAGATCAAACCAAACTTTAAAGTACTCGGCCCCCGGTTCGGGAAAGATATGGGAGCAGTAGTCAGTAAGATCAATGCTTTTGGAGAGACAGAAATAAAAACCCTTGAGCAGGAAGGGAAGATCAACATCCCCTTTAATGAAAAAAATATTATTTTAGACCTCAGCGAGGTGGAAATCACCTCCAAAGATATCGAAGGTTGGCTGGTTGCTCATGGCAATGGTTTGACCGTAGCCTTAGATATTTCACTGACCGAAGATCTGATAAATGAAGGCATTGCACGAGAATTGGTCAATCGAATTCAAAACATCAGAAAAGACGCCGGACTGGAAGTAACCGATAAAATTGATATCAGCTTTTTGGCCGACGATGATTTAAAAGAAAGAATTGAAAATAACAGTGCTTATATACGCTCGGAGACCCTAGGAGAAAAGATTCATTTTCCCCAGGTAATGAACGATGGAACCGAGATTGTATTTGACGACATTAAAACACAAATAACGATTAAAAAGATTTAAGATGGCTAAAGAAACAAAAGATCGATATTCGGACGAAGAGTTGGAAAACTTCAGAAAATTGATTGAAGAAAAGATCAACAAAGCCCAAGCAGATTTAGAACTGTTGAGGAGTGCCTACATGAACGACGGTAACAATGGTACAGATGATACCTCCCCCACTTTTAAGGCCTTTGAGGAAGGATCGGAAACCATGTCCAAGGAAGCCAATACACAATTGGCCATCCGTCAAGAAAAGTTCATCCGTGACCTAAAAAACGCCATGGTTCGCATTGAAAACAAAACCTATGGTGTGTGTCGCGTTACCGGAAAATTGATCAATAAACAAAGACTCTTATTGGTGCCCCACGCTACTTTGAGTATTGAGGCTAAAAACATGCAAAAATAGCGTTTGAAATTTAAGGCCTCCAATATCAATCTGCCAACAGCCGTAGTCATCATACTGGGGTTATTATTGATGGATCAGGCATCTAAGTTTTTCATCAAACTCAATTATCCCCTTTCACTCTATGGGAGTGGCGCGATCGTTGATTGGGGCTTTTTTAAGCTCCTTTTTGTGGAAAACAAAGGAATGGCCATGGGAACCAAACTCAACGATATTTTTCCCTTTTTCTCCGACAAAACCGCCAAACTGGTGTTAACCATCTTTCGTTTGTTGGCCATTGCAGGAATTGGTTATTGGTTGTGGGACAACATTCGCAAACAAACGGCCAACCTGTTTCGTTGGGCCCTGTGTTTGATCTTTGCCGGAGCTTTGGGCAACATCATCGACTCGGTTTTTTACGGGATGATCTTTTCCCACAGTTATGGTCAAGTCGCCACTCTATTTCCCGAGGGAGGAGGTTATGCCCCAATATTTCAAGGCCATGTGGTGGACATGTTACAATTTCCTCTGGTGAGCTGGAATTGGCCCGGCTGGATGCCTTGGGTAGGAGGTAAAAACTATACTTTTTTTCAATATGTCTTTAATGTTGCCGACTCAGCCATCAGTGTGGGGGTGGGTATTTTAATCTTCTTTAACAAAAGGATTTTTGGGCAACAGGCCAAAGAAGATTTTAATCAAAAGGAGTAAACCTTCTCAGGGGTAATGGCATAATCCAAAGCAATATCATTGGTATCGATATCCTCAATTTTGGAAATTGGATCAAAAAAAGACAATCCCACCTTAAGGGTACTTTTGGGACATTCTCCCAAAAAACGGTCATAATAACCTTTGCCGTAACCCACACGGTGGCCCTCTTGGTCAAAGGCCAGTAGGGGAACAAAAACCACCTCAATTTGTTGGGGGCTGATGCTTATCCCCGATAAGGGTTCCGGGATGCCCCAGCGGTTCAATTTTAAAGTAGTCTGATCCGTGAGTAGGCAATGCTCCAATTCATGGTGATCGACCATTTTGGGGACAACAGGCTGTTTGTCTTTTCCTTGAAGAACAGAAAGCAGGTAGGAGGTGTCGACCTCCTTGTTTTTTTCAGCGGTAATAAAAAGATGGTACAGAGAGTACTCCCAAAGATTCAGCGTCAAACAACGATTAGAAATCTCAATGCTCCAATCGGCAATTTGATCTTCCGTCAGGGCATCTCTGCGCTTTCGGTATTCGATTCTTAAAGCCGACTTGGTGTTCAAAACCTTTAAATTTTGTTCTTAAAAATAAGCATATTTAACCATCCCTCCCCTGAAAGGGCTTTTTTCTAATGCTTGGAGAAAAACGTAACTTCGTCCTATGGAACAACCTCCCATAGCCATACAGTTCAAAACACTCCCTACCGATCCCGGGGTCTATCAGTATTTTGACAAAAATGATACCGTGATTTATGTGGGTAAAGCCAAAAACCTAAAACGAAGGGTGACCTCCTATTTTACCAAAGTACATGACAACGCCAAAACCCGAATTCTGGTAAAAAAAATCCACCGCATGGAGCACATCGTGGTGCCCACAGAGGTCGATGCGTTGCTGCTGGAAAACAATCTGATCAAAAAATACCGCCCCCGCTATAATATTCTTTTAAAAGATGACAAGACCTACCCTTGGATTTGCATCAAAAAAGAAGCTTTCCCAAGGGTATTCAGCACCCGAAAGGTGATTCGAGACGGGTCGGACTATTTTGGGCCCTACCCCAATGTAAAAACCGTATATACCCTGTTGGAACTCATTCGCGGACTCTATCCCATACGTACCTGCAACTACGACCTCTCCGAAGAAAAAATCCATAAACAATCCTACAAGCTGTGTCTTGAATACCATATCGGTAACTGTCTGGCTCCCTGTGAATCTAAGGTAAGTGAGGAGGACTACAATCAAAACATCGCGGCCATCAGAGACATTATCAAGGGCAATTTCAGGCGCTCACTTAACCAGTTCAAGACCCAAATGGAACAATACGCCACCACCATGGAATTTGAGCGAGCACAGGAAATCAAAGAAAAACTAGAGTCATTGGAAAATTACCAAGCTAAATCTACGGTGGTCAACTCCAAAATCACCAATGTGGACGTCTTTACCATCATCTCAGACGAAAGCTACGGCTATGTCAATTTTTTCCAAGTCGCTTTTGGTTCTATTATCCGATCCCATACGGTAGAAATCAAAAAAAAACTGGAGGAAACCAATGCAGAGATGTTGCCATTGGCCATTGTTGACTTGCGACAGCGTTTCAACTCCCAATCCAAAGAGATCTACGTTCCTTTTGAAATCGATTTAGGCCCTAAAATCAAAGTAACGGTTCCCAAACTGGGTGACAAAAAAAAGCTGGTTGAGTTGTCCCAAAGAAATGCCAAGTTTTTTCGATTGGAACGTTTCAAACAAATGAAAATCGTGGATCCCGAACGCCACGTTAAAAGATTGATGAACCAGATGAAAACAGATCTCCACCTGCAAGAGAAACCCGTTCACATCGAGTGTTTTGACAATTCCAACATCCAAGGAACCAACCCCACCGCCGCCTGCGTGGTTTTTAGAAACGGTAAGCCTTTCAAAAAAGATTATCGCCATTTTAAAATCAAAACCGTAGCGGGGCCGGATGATTTTGCCTCCATGGAAGAAGTGGTTCACCGCCGCTACAAACGCCTTTCCGACGAAGGGCAACCCCTTCCCCAACTGATCGTAATTGACGGGGGAAAGGGTCAGCTGTCATCGGCTGTAAAAAGCTTGGATCGTTTGGGTCTAAGAGGTCAAATTGCCATCATCGGTATCGCCAAAAGACTAGAGGAAATCTATTATCCGGGAGACAGTATCCCAATGTATCTGGACAAAAAATCAGAGACCTTAAAGGTCATTCAACAATTGCGAAACGAAGCCCACCGCTTTGGATTGACCCTTCACAGAAACATCCGCAGCAAAAATGCCCTAAAATCCCCACTTGACGGGGTAGAAGGCATTGGCCCCAAAACCAAAGAACTTTTGCTCAAAGCGTTTAAATCGCTTAAAAGAATTAAAGCAGCTTCAGAGCAGGAGATCATTGATCTGTTGGGAAAGACAAAAGGGGTTAAAATTTATCAAAAGTTGCAGGAACTTTAATTTTTTGACTTTTTCTTAAACTTTAAAAAAATGATTTTACAATCAATTACTTAATTTTACCCCAAGATATCAATGAAAAAAAAACAACTGCTAATTCTTTTATTGTACTGCATTGGGGGATTCTGCTTTGCCCAACCGGCACTGGTAAATGCTCCTTTGGAGGAGAAACTTCCCTTTAAGGCAGGAGAATGGTTTGAGTTTAGAATCCACTACGGTTTTTTCAACGCCAGCTATGCCACCTTGGAAATCAGCAGCGATACCCTGAACGGCATCCCCGTTTTGCATGCCAAAGGTTATGGTACAACAACAGGGCTGGCCCGATGGTTTTTTAAGGTTGAGGATCATTACGACACCTATTTTGATGAAAAAAAAATCCTCCCTTACTGGTTTATCCGCGATATCTATGAAGGAGGTTACACCAAAAATTTAGAGATCAACTTTGATCACGATCAAAATTTGGCCCATGTCAATGACCTAAAAAATAAAAAAAAGCAAACTTTTAAAATTGCTGATAACGTACAAGACCTCATCTCTGCCTTCTACTACCTCAGAGCATTTTACCACAGCGATAAATTAATGCCCAATGACACTTTTAGCATCAATATGTTTTTCGATAAAGAAAATTATGTTTTTAAGATGAAGTTTTTGGGAAAAGAGAGCCTCAGCACCAAATTTGGTAAAATCCAATGCATGAAATTTAGGCCCTATGTTCAATCCGGAAGGGTTTTTAGAGAACAAGAAAGTGTGACCCTTTGGATCACAGACGACGGCAATAAAATTCCCATACGATTGCAGGCCGATTTGGCTATTGGTTCCATCAAAGTTGACCTAGAAAAGTTTAAAAACCTTGTGGCTCCCTTTGAAATCGAGTTCAATTAGACTTTCTAATTGTTTATTACTCTTTGTATAACTTTTTGTTAAAAACCTTGGCATTGAATGCATAAAGCAAGAAATTTGAGCTGAACAAAGAATACATTCGTAGGATTTTGAATAGGGTTTTTGTCATACTACATTTATTAGGTATTGTTATTTTGTTTTCCTCCTGTGAGACTTCAAAGCAGTCTCCCATAGTCGAGCCCGCTTTAGCTAAAGTCGAAATCAAACCCAAAAACATTAAATACGGCTTTGACATAGATCAATTCAGAGTGGTAAAGAAAAAAATTAGAAGGGGAGATACTTTTGGCTCTATTCTTGAAGACAATGGCATTGACTACCCCGAAGTATACAACATCCTAAAAGCCCTCAAAAATAAGGTAAGTGTCAGAAGCTTGGTGGTGGGTAAGTCCTACAGTCTTTTCTTTTCTAAAGACAGCATACCCACCCCCAAAGCTTTTATTTACGAGCCACAAATTGACAGCTATACACTTGTCCAACTCAGGGACAGCATTTATGGCAAAAAGATAACCAAGCCCATCAAAATTGTGACCAAAGAGGGGAATGGTCTGATTGAAAATTCACTTTATGAAACCATGACCAGCAGTGGATTAAACGACCAATTGACCTATTACTTGGCCGATGTCTACGCTTGGAATATCGACTTTTACAGGCTCCACAAAGGTGATCGGTTTAAAGTCATTTATACCGAAAAATTTGTCGATGATACCATATCAATTGGGATTGAACGCATCAAAGCAGCAATTTTCGAACATGCCGGAAAAGATTTTTACGCCTTTGAATTTCAACCCGATTCGCTCAAAGGGATCGTGGAATACTTTGATGATAAAGCCAAGAATCTAAGGAGAGCATTCCTAAAGGCACCCGTAAAATTTGGGCCGGTAACCTCACGTTACAACCTGAAGCGCAGAATTGCCTATTACGGCAACCGCATCAAACCCCATCGCGGTACAGATTTTGCTGCCAATGTAGGAACTCCAATTCTGGCCACCGCCAATGGGGTAGTGGTTAAATCTTCCTATACCAGAGGTAATGGAAACTATGTTACCATCAAACACAACAATACCTACAGCACCCAATACCTCCACATGAAACGCCGAAAAGTCAAAGTTGGAGAATGGGTTACCCAAGGACAAGTCATAGGATGGGTCGGCATGACAGGCTACACCTCAGGGCCCCATGTGTGCTATCGATTCTGGAAAAACGGAAGACAAGTAGATCCATTCAGACAGAAACTGCCCGATGCCAAGCCCATTTCCAATGAATTAAAAATTAATTATTTAAATGCCATCGTTGATCTAAAAACCCAGCTCGATTGTATATCTTTCACCCCGGAATCAAAATACATTAACTCAGCTTTAGCTCTTTCAAATAGTGACATTCAATAAGCATAACCCATTGTCCCTCAAATCGTGGAAATTACTGGAGTCCAACTTCCAAAAAAACGTTCAAAAAAAAATTACAGACTACTTCTCTGAGGATGCTGATCGCGTTAAAAAACTTTCTCTTCAGTGGGAATCTTTTTATGTGGATTATTCCAAAAATCTATTGGATCAAGAAACCTTAGACCTTCTCACTACAATGGCCGAAGAATCCGGTCTTAACCAAGCCATTAAGGCCTATTTTGAAGGTAAAAAGATCAACGAGACCGAAGACAGGGCCGTCCTCCATACCGCACTAAGGCAACTCAGTCCCTCATCCATAATGGTCGATGGGCAAGACATTACGCCAAAAATTGAAGAAGTCAAAAAACAAATGTATGATTTTGCCGATCGGGTCATCTCAGGAAAGTGGAAAGGACATACAGGAAAACCCATTGACCATGTGGTCAATATCGGAATTGGCGGTTCGGATTTAGGCCCCGCGATGGTCACCGAAGCCCTTGAATTTTACAGCAATAACCTCCAGTTGACTTTTGTTTCTAACGTCGAAGGTGATCATGTGGAAGAGGTGATCAAAAAAATTGATCCGGAAACAACCCTTTTTGTAATTGTGTCAAAAACCTTCACCACTCAAGAAACCCTCAGTAACACCAATACCCTTAGAAAATGGTTTTTAAACCATGCACCAGAATCGGCCATCAGCAATCATTTTATCGCTGTTTCGACCAACTTGGAAAAGGTAACTGAATTTGGAATTTCAGCCGAAAACATCTTCCCAATGAACGATTGGGTCGGAGGGCGATTTTCATTGTGGAGCACTGTTGGACTGTCGATTTGTTTGGCCATAGGCCCAAAGAATTTTGAAGATTTATTACAGGGGGCCGGAAAAATGGATCAGCATTTTCGCAAAGCCGATTTTAAGGAAAATATTCCCGTCATTTTGGCTTTGATTACCGTCTGGTACAACAACTTTTGGGAGGTAGAAACCGAAGCCATCATTCCCTATTCGCAATACCTTAGGAATCTTCCCGCCTACCTCCAACAAGCCATCATGGAAAGCAACGGTAAGGGGGTCGACCGAAATGGTAAAGCGGTAGATTATCAGACCGGTAATATCATTTGGGGAGCTTCCGGAACCAACGCCCAACACGCATTCTTCCAATTGATGCATCAAGGAACCAAAATGATTCCTGCAGACTTTATAGGCTTTGCCAAACCTCTTCATGAGGGGAACGATCATCAGGATAAATTGATGTCAAACTTTTTCGCCCAAACACAAGCGCTTATGCAAGGTAAAAGTGCTGAGACCGTTAGAGAGGAGCTGACCCAACAAGGGAAATCCCCGGAACAAATCGAGGCATTGCTCCCCTTTAAAGTCTTTGAGGGCAACCGCCCCTCCAATACACTTTTTATCGAACAACTTACCCCTGCCAACTTGGGATCCCTTATCGCCCTTTACGAACACAGAATTTTTGTACAGGGAATCATCTGGAATATCTTTAGCTACGACCAGTGGGGTGTGGAACTGGGTAAGCAGTTGGCCAACAACATCCTAAAGGATTTCGACAAATCGCAAATGGATCACCACGACCCCTCAACCCAAGGACTGATCGGGTACTACAAAAAATTCAGAGATTAATTCGAGAACCTCAGGCCTTTAAGCTTGAGTTGTAAGCTCTTCTCCCCCCTGAATTCGTTTTCGTTTACCGTGTATAAAACATCAAAGAGGTCTCTGCTTTTAATTTTATTGATGTGATTGGCCATATCAAAACCGATTCCCGATAGCTTTGATTTTGAATCGTCTATTACATCGAGTTTTAAATGGTTTTGATCCGCACCTACAGCCCTTGATCCGCCTCCGTCAAGACAGTTTTTGGTCAAAAATACAGGGCGCATATTACCAGGACCAAAGGGAGCCATTTGTGTCATAATTCGGTGAAATTTTGGCGAGATTTTATCCAAGGTCATTTCCAAATCATAGGAGGTAGAGGGAAGGCGTTGTTCGGGATGTATGCTTTGTGCCACAGCCAATTCAAAGGCTTTTTTAAAGGGAAGATAATCCTCGGGCTTTATCGTCAACCCCGCAGCATAACGGTGTCCTCCAAATTGAACGATATGCGCCTTGCAGGCCTCTAAAATTTGATAGACGTCCACTCCTTTGACCGAACGAACCGAACCGGTATAATAATCTCCCGAGGCCGCAAAAACAACTGTAGGACGATAGTGGGTTTCTATCAATCGGGAGGCCACAATCCCCACCACTCCTTTGTGCCAATCGGGTTGAAAAACAACGGTTGAATACAATTCTTCCTCCTGATTTTGTTTGATTTGATCCAAGGCTTGGGCAGTGATTTTTTGGTCTAATTCTTTTCGCTCGCTATTGAATAATTCTATAGCTCTGGCTCTTGAGAGCGCTTCTTCTTTTTCTTCAGACAAAAGCAAGGCAACGGCATGACTCCCGTGTTTGATCCTTCCTGCCCCATTGATTCTTGGAGCAATAACAAAGACCAAGTCAGAAACGTTGATTTTTCTTTTGAACTCATTGATGAAAAAACGAATCCCCAGTCTGGGGTTTTGATGGATTTGTTGAATTCCAAAATGGGTGAGTATTCTGTTCTCTCCCACCATAGGAACAATATCTGCGGCTATGGCCATAGCAACCAAATCCACAAAGGGAAGGATGTCCTCTATTACACCACCCTTTTGCTGGGTCAACGCATGGATAAGCTTAAATCCTACACCACAACCACATAAATCTTTAAAAGGATAGGAGCAATTGGATTGTTTGGGATCCAAAATGGCTAGTGCATCGGGAACAGCTTCGCCGGGTAAGTGATGATCGCAAATGATAAAATCTATCCCCAGAGTTTGAGCATAAGAAACCTTATCTATGGCTTTGATTCCACAATCCATGGCTATAATCAGACTTACCTCTTCCGCTTTGGCGTGGTCGATTCCCTTATTCGATATGCCATATCCTTCTTGATATCGGTCGGGGATGTAATAAATACAGTGAGGGTGGCTTTTCTTCAAAAAGGAATATACCAAAGCTACGGCGGTCGTTCCATCTACATCATAGTCTCCATAGACCATGATTTTTTCACCCTTATCGATGGCCAGAAAAATCCGATCTACTGCGGCTCTCATGCCTGACATCAAGAAGGGATCGTGCAAATCCGAAAGTTCTGGGCGAAAAAAGGATTTGGCAGTATCATAATCTTCGATGCCTCTTTGTATCAATAGACAAGCAATTTCGTGGGGAACGCCTATTTGCTGTTGAAGCTGCTTTACTTTATCCTCGTCGGGTATGGGTTTGGGACTCCAGTGCATCTTGGTTATTTCTTTTGTGATCCGGCCACGCAAATGACAAATTCCCCTTTGGGTGATTGGGTATTGAAGTGGTTCAAAGCTTCTACCAGAGTTCCTCTAAAAGTTTCTTCAAACATTTTTGAAAGCTCCCTAGAAACGGAGACCCCACGATCAGGGCCAAAAATTTCAGAAAACTGAGTTAGGGTTTTGAGCAGTTTGTGTGGGGATTCGTAAAAAACAAGGGTTCGATTTTCATCTGAAAGCTTTTCCATGCGTTTATTTCTCCCTTTTTTTGGGGGTAAAAACCCTTCAAAAACAAAACGATCACAAGCCAGACCACTTTGTAACAAGGCGGGAATCATGGCGGTTGGCCCGGGCAAGCAAGTGACTTTCAAATTGAGGGACAAGGCCTCGCGAACCAATAGAAAGCCAGGATCAGATATGCCGGGAGTCCCAGCATCAGATATAAGTGCTATGCACATTCCAGAAGTCAATTTTGAACCAACCTCCTCTAATTTTTTATGCTCATTGTGCATGTGGAAAGGTTGCATTGGAGTGCTGATTTGATAATGATTCAGCAGTTTACCGCTGGTTCGGGTATCTTCTGCCAATATCAAATCGACCTCCTTTAGGGTTGCTACTGCCCTATAGGTTATGTCCCCCAAATTACCTATCGGTGTTGGTACTAAAAAAAGCTCCCCCATTCTTTCTTGTCGTTCATAAAATGAAAATACTACTGAAAATTATTCTCTACAATTTTCAAAAAACGAATTTCATATTGCTCTTTACCTTCCCATTGGTTGTAATCGGGCTTGATCATTTCCAATATGAATTTTTGGGCGTGCTCCCATGTCTGAAGGGTAGCAATCTGAGAAATGGCGCGTTGATAGTCATTGGCGTTTTGATCAAAAAGATACTTGATGAATGCCAATCGGTCATTCAAATCTACCTGAAGTCCTTTTGAAAATTTGTCATTCAAACTTTTTTGTGTTTCCTTTTCGGTACTGGGAACCTCTTCTTTCCGCTCGAAGGAAAGCTCTTTGCTGTTTTCTTGGAATAAATCTGCTACAGAAGGCTTTGTTTCGGGGATTTCTTTGACAATTTCCTTTATGGTATCCATAATGGGGGGCAATTCCTCGCGGTCATTGAAGTTTTCGGCTGCGGTTTCAGCCACCGGTTGACCTTTGATAAAATCTACTGCCTGATCGAAATTGGTTTCTAAATCTTCCCAGAAATCTTTGTTAAATCCCTCCGCATTTTTGATTAAAATCAGGCGTTCAAAAAGCAACAGAGTAGCGTCATAAACCTTTTGATAGTCATAAGGTTTTTCCATCTCTAGGATTTCTTTTGCCAATTGTTTGAGTTGTTGATGGATTTTATTGGGCATAAATTATTCTATTACAAAGCTTTGTTTTAATACCTTTGTTTGACTGTAAATTACAAAATGTTTTTAGAAAATCCTGTAAACCATAAAGAACAATTTGGATGGGTCGAGGTGATTTGCGGGTCGATGTTTTCGGGAAAAACTGAAGAGTTGATTCGTCGCTTAAAACGTGCCCAATTCGCAAATCAAAAAATAAAAATTTTCAAACCGGCCATTGATCATCGATACGATGACCAGATGGTCACTTCACATGACTCCAATCAGATTCCTTCTAACTCTGTACCTACGGCGGCCAACATTCCTATTTTGGCGAATGACTGTGAAGTGGTGGGGATTGACGAGGCCCAATTTTTTGACGATGAGATCGTAGAGGTTTGTAATGATTTGGCCAACCGTGGCATGCGGGTAATTGTTACGGGGCTTGATATGGATTACATGGGAAAGCCTTTCGGTCCCATGCCAGCACTCATGGCTACTGCAGAATATGTCACTAAGGTTCACGCTGTTTGCAACCGAACGGGGAACTTGGCACATTATAGCCATAGGACATCGGATCAAAAAGACTTGGTTGTTTTGGGAAAAAAAAACAATTATGAGCCATTGAGTAGGGGCGCTTTTAATAGTGCTTTAAAAGAGCAAGAAAAAGAGGCCTCCAAAAAAAATGATAAAAAGAAAAGATCTTGACTCTTCTTGAAATTGATTTAAAAAAACTTGAGTACAACTATTTTTCGCTTAGAAAAAGGCTAAATCCCAATTCCAAAATTATAGGAGTGATTAAGGCAAATGCCTATGGGAGTGTTGCTGTCTCTATTGCTAAAAAATTAGTTGGGCTAGGCATAGAAGCTCTTGCAGTAGCCTATGCTGAGGAAGCTGTCCAACTCAGGCAAATAGGAATAAAAGTCCCTATTTTAGTTTTCTATCCACAGGTAGAAAATTTTAATGATATCATCCATCGCCATTTAGAACCCGTTTTGTATAGTAAGAGGAGTTGGAAAAAATTTGATGAGCGAGTGAAGGAAGAAAAAAAATCAGTTTATCCCGTGCACATCAAATATAATACTGGCTTAAATCGAATTGGTTTTCACCCCGACGAAGCAGATTGGGTTGTAAAGGAAATCAGTAATGCTCCTTTTGAGGTAAAATCGATCTATACTCATCTAGGACAAACAGAATCTCCAAAGCCTAATGCTGAAACAGAACGTCAAATTGGTCTCTTCAAAGCAGTCATCCAAAAACACAAGGAAACTAGTAACCCTAGCCCTGATTTCCATCTTTTAAATACCTCAGGGATATTCAATTATCCAGAGTATCATTTGGATTGGGTAAGAGTAGGTATCGGATTGTATGGCTTTGCAAATCATCCTAAATGGAACGGAGCTTTACAACCGGTTGCTCAACTCAAAACAAATATTACCCAAATCCATGAAATCAAGGCAGGTGAGACGGTAGGTTATAATTGTGGCTGGAAAGCGCCACAAAACACCCGAGTTGGAGTTTTGCCCATTGGACATGCCGATGGCTTTTCGAGGCAATATGGACATGGTAAAGGCTGGGTATTGATCGATGGCCACAAGGCACAGGTAGTGGGAAATGTCTGTATGGACATGATCATGGTAGAACTTGGAGATATTCCTTGCGATGAAGGATCAGAAGTAGTGGTTATCGGGTCAGGAGTCAGAGCCGAT
>CAJXEG010000022.1 GCA_913052425.1 uncultured Flavobacteriaceae bacterium
AATCTTTTTAGATAAATTTACAAGAATTGGATATTTAAAAAACCAAAATTAACTTGCCAAAACAAATCACTTATGGAAAATCAAAAAATTACCACCGTTAAAACAGCCCTCAATTTTGGCCTCATTTTAGGGGGGATCAGCCTTGTGTACAGTCTCATGCTTTTCTTCTTAGACATGCATTATCAGGGAGAGACGGCCACCTCTCTGATCGGATATACCCTTTTGATTGGTCTTGTTCTATGGGCAATCATGCATTTTAAAAAAAATAACGATGGTTACATAAGTCTGTCCGAGGCCCTAAAAACAGGAGTGGGTACTGCCCTCATCTCAGCGATAATAGTCTGCATCTATACAATTGTTATGATCCAATACCTCGATCCTGAATTTTTAGACAAATCCATCGAATATCAAAAACAAAAAATGCTGCAAGAAAATCCCGAAATCTCTGTGGAAAGCGTGAACAAAATGTTTGGCATGCAAAAAGAATTCTCAGGGCCATTCATAATTTCCGGATTTATCATCATTTTCAATTTATTTTTTGGTTTTATCATTTCATTGATTGTTGGCCTGATCGTTAAAAAATCTAAACCCGAATAGCACAATTTTCCTATTTTTGCGGTGAAACCATCCTTATATGGAAATTTCCATAGTAATTCCACTCCTGAACGAAAGTGACTCATTGGCACCGCTTCACGATTGGATCATTAAGTCGCTCGAAAAGGAAAAAAACAGCTTCGAGATCATTTTTATAGATGATGGGAGTTCAGACCGATCTTGGGAGGTGATTTCAGGTTTGTCCAAACAACATACCCACACACATGGAATTCAGTTTTCCAGGAACTTTGGTAAATCTCAGGCTTTGCATGCAGGCTTTATTAAAGCACAAGGAGATTTTGTGGTGACCATGGATGCAGATTTACAAGATTCACCCGAGGAAATTCCTTCCATGATTGCCCAAATAAAAGAGAAAAATCTTGACCTCATCTCCGGCTGGAAGAAAAAACGCTACGATTCCATTCTTTTCAAAAATTTACCTTCCAAGCTCTTCAATTGGGCGGCAAGAAGGGTCTCCGGCATCAAACTACATGATTTCAATTGTGGACTGAAGGTATATAAAAAAGAAGTAATCAAAAACATCCAAGTATTTGGAGAAATGCACCGCTATATCCCTGTGATCGCTGCCCACGAAGGATTTGATAAAATCGATGAAAGAATCGTCCAACACCAAGCCAGAAAATTTGGAAAAACCAAGTTTGGTGCTGATCGATTTCTCAATGGTTTTTTGGACTTGGTTACCCTATGGTTCATCAATGGTTTTGGAAAAAGACCCATGCATTTCTTTGGATTTTGGGGAACTTTGATGCTATTGGTAGGTTTTGGCTTTACTTTTTATCTGGGTATTGACAAGCTTTATTTCAATACTCAAAGTCGGTTGATTACCCAAAGGCCCGAATTTTATATCGCTTTGACCACCATGATTTTGGGAGCCCAATCTTTTATCGCTGGTTTTTTGGGCGAAATCTTGATCCGCCACAACAAAAATATCAAAAGATACAACATTACTAAAACAACTTATGAATAAAGCACTAAGTGCCAAAATTGAAGAATGGTCCCAACCTCCCTTCGATAAAGAAACCATTGCACAACTTGAAGTGTTAAAACAAAATCCCGATCAACTTGAGGATGCTTTTTACAAAGATTTAGAGTTCGGCACAGGAGGCATGCGAGGGATTATGGGTATTGGTACCAATCGAATAAATGCCTACACTTTGGGAAAAAGCACCCAAGGACTTTGTGATTATCTCAAAAGTGTTTTTGAAAAAGAGCCCATAAAAGTAGTCATTGCCTATGACTGCAGAAACAACAGTAAAAGTTTGGCCCTAAAAGTTGCTGAAGTTTTTTCAGCCAATGGCATCAAGGTTTTCTTCTTTTCTGACTTGAGGACTACCCCCGAACTTTCTTTTGCTGTAAAACATCTGGAAGCCCAATGTGGGATTGTATTGACCGCCTCACACAACCCCCCTGAGTACAACGGCTATAAAGTTTACTGGAAAGACGGTGGACAAATTGTTCCCCCACAAGACAAACAGATCATCGAACAAATCAATCAAACTCAGTTTTCTGACATAAAATTCAATGCCAAGGAAGAATTAATTGAGTGGATTGATCAAGACATAGACCAAGCCTTTTATAACAAATCGGTTCAATTGGGAAGGTTTGAATTAATCGGACGTAAACAATTTAAGATCGTTTTCACCCCTTTACATGGCACCTCCATCACTGCTGTTCCTCAGGTACTGGCTCTGGCAGGTTATACAGATGTTCATTTGGTCGAGGCCCAGTCCTCACCCGATGGGAACTTCCCTACCGTAAAATCACCCAACCCAGAAGAGCCGGAGGCCCTGCAAATGGCCTTGGATCGTGCAAAAGCCATTGGGGCTGACATGGTGGTTGGAACCGATCCCGACAGTGACCGTTTGGGGATTGCCGTTAGAGATCAAAACAACGATTTCCGTTTAATCAACGGAAACCAAACCATGGTGGTCATGACTTATTTTCTTTTGGAACAATGGAAAAAAAGCAACCGTCTGGACGGAAAACAATTTGTGGCCACAACCATTGTCTCTACTCCTATGATTCAAAAAATGGCCCAAGCCTATGGGGTGCAATACAAAGAGACCCTTACCGGATTTAAATGGATTGGTAAACTCATCAAAGATTTCCCTGCGCTCAACTTTATTGGGGGCGGAGAAGAAAGTTTTGGTTATCTCGTAGGGGATGCCATTCGAGATAAAGACGCTGTTACAGCCACACTATTGGCCTGTGAGATAGGGACTTTTGCCAAAAACAACAACCAAAGTTTCTACGAAATTCTGGTTGAATGTTACAGAAAATTTGGTGCTTACAAAGAAAAACTCATCTCTTTTACCCAAAAGGGAAAAGAAGGAGCGGACAAAATAAAGGGTATGATGGAAGGATACAGAAATAATCCTCCAAAAGAAATTGGCGGTATCAAGGTAAATCAATCAGAAGACTATCTCAAAAGTGAACGGGCTTTCCTTTTGGAGAACCGATCGGAGGAAATAAATTTGCCTGTGGCTGATGTTTTAATCTTTTTATTAGAAGATCATTCTAAAATTGCAATAAGACCCAGCGGTACCGAACCCAAAATAAAATTTTACTTTAGTGTAAATGATACGCTTGATGAAAATGAAGATTGGGAAACTATGGAACTTCAACTGGATCAAAAAATAGCAAACATCGTTAAAGGAATTGGACTGTAAATGAATTATTTTTTCAAAATACTTCGGTTTGGTTTACCCTATAAAAGGTACGCCTTTTTGAATATACTTTTCAATATCCTCTATGCGGTTTTCAGCGCATTGGCCTATGTGTCTATGATCCCCATGATGCAAATCCTTTTTGGAACCACACCAAAAACAACTGTCGCTCCAACCTATGAGGGCATGGGCCAAATAAAAAACTACCTCGAAGGATTTTTCAATTACAAAATCACCCAATACATGGGACAAGACAGTGGGAAAGCACTACTTTTTGTCATTGGGATCATCATTAGCCTATTTTTCCTTAAAAACATTTTCAACTATTTGGCCATGTTTTTCATCACTTTCCTCAGAAATGGCGTCCTAATGGATTTGCGGAATGACTTGTATCATAAAACCACTACTCTTCCCTTATACTTTTTCTCAGAGAAGAAAAAAGGAGATCTCATGGCCCGAATTTCCTCTGATGTTTTGGAGCTTCAACATTCTTTTTTATCCATTTTAGAATTGATCATCAGAGACCCACTGACCATTATTTTTTCCCTTATCGTCATGTTCAGTTTCAGTGTAAAGCTCACCCTTTTTGTGTTGATATTTATTCCCTTATCCGGAGCCATCATCTCTCAAATTGGTAAGTCTCTTAAGCGAAAATCTGATCGTGTTCAAAAAGAACAAGGAGAGTTTTTATCCCTATTGGAGGAAACCATAGGAGGAATAAAAATCATTAAAGCCTTTAATGCAGAAAATTCGTTTGTCAAAAAATTCAAACATTCCACAGGCCGCTTTTTTGATTTTTCGAATAAACTTTTAAACCGACAAAACCTCGCCTCCCCTATCAGTGAGTTTTTGGGGATTGTGGTCATCAGTGTGTTGCTGTGGTATGGTGGGAAAATGGTATTGATTGATCAGACCCTGAACGGGGCCATCTTTTTGTCCTATTTGGGGTTGGCTTATAATATTTTGACTCCAGCAAAAGGCATCAGCAAGGCCTACTACAGCATCAAAAAAGGAGATGCTGCTGCTATGCGGGTTCTGGAAATTCTCGAAGCCAAAGACGACATGGAGGATGTGGATGATGCCATTGAGATTAAATCACTTGAAAAGGAAATTAAATTTGATAATGTCTCCTTTTCTTATGAGCAAAACCCAGTGTTAGAAAATTTTTCACTCCAAATCAAAAAAGGACAAACCGTCGCTCTTGTCGGGCCATCGGGAAGTGGAAAAACAACTTTGGCCAATTTGCTCAATCGGTTTTATGACGTTGACAAAGGCAGTTTGACTGTGGATGGAACTCCTATAGATGTAGTCAAGAAGAAATCTTTGTACCAACTCACCGGAATGGTAACCCAAGACTCCATTTTGTTCAATGACAGTGTGAAAAATAATATTGCTTTGGGAAATCCCAACGCCACGCTTGACCAAATCAAGGAGGCAGCTAAAATTGCGAATGCCACTGAATTTATAGAAAAATTGGAACAAGGCTATGACAGTATCATCGGTGAGGGAGGAAACAAACTATCGGGAGGTCAAAAACAAAGATTGTCTATCGCCCGCGCCATTTTAAAAGATCCCGATATTTTAATACTGGATGAGGCAACCTCTGCATTGGACACCGGCTCGGAGAAAATGGTACAGCAAGCATTGGAAAACTTGATGAAAAACAGAACCTCACTGGTCATTGCCCACAGACTTTCCACCATCCAAAAAGCAGACTTGATTGTGGTACTCAACCAGGGTAAAATCATCGAAACAGGAACACACAAAGAACTTTTAGCAAAAAATTCTGTCTATAAAAAACTGGTTGAGTTGCAAACTATATAGTACTGCATTAAACTTTTTTTATTAAATCGCATCAAAGAATAAAATACTTTGGAACAGCAGAATCAATTTATTAAGGCATTGACATCACCTGAGACACAGGAGATTGCTTTTAAAAAATTGCTTGCTGATTATAAGGGACGGCTCTACTGGCATATTAGAAAAATTGTAATAGGGCATGAGGATGCCGATGATGTCTTGCAAAATACCTTCATTAAGGTTTTTGAAAACATTGATAAATTCAAGGGAAATAGCAATATTTACACTTGGATGTACAAAATAGCGACCAATGAATCATTGAATTTTTTGGGTAAAAAATCGAAACAACTGGGCATATCTAACGAAGAATGGATCGAAAAACAAACTGCTAAACTCGAATCGGATGTTTATTTTGAGGGAGATGAGATGCAATTGAAATTACAAAAAGCAATAGCGACACTGCCTGAAAAACAACGCCTGGTTTTTAATATGAGGTATTTTGAGGAGATGAAATACGAGAAAATGTCTGAGATTTTAGAGACATCGGTAGGAGGTTTAAAAGCTTCCTATCACCATGCCGTGAAAAAAATTAAAAATAAAATCAATGGGTAGTATAGATAAAAAGTCACCTTTTAAGGTACCCGAAAGCTATTTTAATGATTTTAATCAAAAAATAGCCCAAAAAATTGACTCCATTGAACCAAACAGTGGTTTTAGAACTCCAGTTGATTATTTTCAAAAAATTGAAAATCAGATACTTGATCAAGTTGATTACCACAAAGAAGCCCCCCCCTCTTATTCAAATTATATTTGGAAAGCAATGGCTGTGGCCAGTGTAGTCGTCCTCTTTTTTGTAAACGAAAAAACCGCCCTTGATCAGAACGAACTTGCAGATTTTTTTATGGAAGATTATCTAATGGTCAATACCACCTACGAAATTGCCGAACATTCTGATTATTCCTTTGAAGTTGGGAATTTTATTGAAAATTATGAGTCCATTGCCATAGATGACGCCTTGGAAATTAGATTATACGGGGAAACCCCGACAAATTTAAACTTGTTTGATGATGAATAGATTATTGATAATAGTGATGTTGCTGACATTAAACATCAGCTACGGGCAAAAAAGTAAAATGAGCTTTGAAAGACTCAAAGCTCTTAAAATGAGTTTTATAACTGAAAAAATAGGATTGACCGAAGCAGAAGAATCTGTCTTTTGGGAAATCTACGATCAATACGAGGAAAAAATCTTTGTTGATTGTAGAAAGAAGATCAAAAATTTGAGAAAGAGTTATATGAAATCTCAAGACAGCATCAGCAATGAGGAGGCTTTAGAAGTGATTCAAAAAATTAATGAGATGGAGCGTTATGCCATAGAACTCAAAGGAGAAAGAGACAAATCGCTACTCGAAAAATTCTCAGCCAACGTCATCCTAAAAATGCATCATGCAGAGTACCATTTTAACCGTGAGATGGTTTACAAAATGAGAAAAACAAAAGATCATCATAAAAATGAGTGATATCGGGTTAGTTTTGTACCCATCATGAAATTACACCGCAACATTGCCCTGGGGATTGTATCTGGGTTGGAGAACACACTGATCGATAAACGTCCGGCAGCAGATGTCATCAAAAGGCTGCTCAAAAGCAACCCCGGCTGGGGGTCCAGAGACCGTCGAACCATTGCCCAAGCTTTCTATGATATCACCCGTCAAAAAATATTTTTTCATGCCCTTACAACAAAAGAAAGTGCTGACATAAATCTTTGGAGTCTACTGGGGTGTTGGATGGTACTAAATGAATTCTGGCTCCCGGAATGGGAAGAATTCAACAATATCGATACCGAAGCGATAATTACAAAAGCCCCGGTTTTGACTCAAGACAGAAAATACAAATATTCTATTCCCGACTGGTTGGATCAAATGGGTGTGGAAGACTTCGGAGAGGCCACTTGGGAAAAGGAAATCGCATCACTTAACACTCCTGCCCATTTGATCGTCAGGGTCAATACCCTTGCGACCAGGGTAGAAAAGCTAAAAGAAAAGCTGGTAAAAAAATACAACATCATTACCCAAATTGTCCCCGACTATCCCCATGCATTGCTTTTTGAAAAAAAACAATCACTACAAGCTATAAAAGAATACCGCAGAGGTTGGTTCGAGGTTCAAGATGCCAATTCTCAGAAAATCATCCCTTGGTTAAAAGCTGAATCGGGAAAATATTACATTGATGCTTGTGCCGGAGCCGGAGGAAAAAGTTTACACTTGGCCGATCTCACAAAAGATGCTGCCAGGATCGTGGCCTTGGATATTTATCCTGCCAAACTGTATGAACTGCGGAAAAGGTGTTACCGAAACAACATACAATCCGTTCAAACTGTAAATGTTGAAGACAAGGAAATTTTAAAAACCTTAGAACCAAATGCGGATGGTGTTTTGATTGATGCTCCTTGTAGTGGTATAGGAGTTCTAAAAAGAAATCCCGATGCCAAGTGGAACATGACTCCCGAGCGTTTGACTACTATATTGGAAACACAGCAGAGAATACTTCAAACCTATGCACCTTTAGTCAAAGAAGGAGGGTATCTCGTCTATGCCACTTGTTCTATTTTGGCTGTAGAAAACAAACTTCAAGTTGTTAAATTTTTAAACAGCAAAATGGGATCCCAATTTGAATTAGAGAAAGAACACACTTATTTTTCTCATTTGACAGGTTTTGATGGTTTTTACTGCGCCCGATTGATCAAAAAATGTGAATAAATTGCTGAAAAGTTGTTGACTCCATCTCCGATTTAGTAAGGTCAAAATCATTGGAAAAAATTATTTTTGAACAACAAAAATCCATTGATGATTTACTTTTTTGGTAATCCCGCCCGGAGCCTGTACGCAGTTCAAACCTCAAAAAACCTAGACCCTTCAAACCAAGAAAAATTGGTTTGGCTTTTCGGTAATCAAACATTAATCGATAAAAAAATATTAACGGGCAGTTATGTAGGTCCTCGTGCTACGATGATCACACCTTGGAGTACCAATGCAGTCGAAATCACACAAAATATGGATATTGACAGTATTTCCAGAATAGAAATGTTTGTTGCGAAAAACCCTCAAGAGGAGTTTGATCCCATGCTGTATGAAGTTTATGAGGGGCTGGATCAATCTATTTTTGACATCAACATTACCCCAGAACCGATAAGAAACATCACCGATATTGAAGCCTATAATCAAAAAGAAGGATTGGCCTTAAACAATGAGGAAGTTGACTATCTGGAGGGATTATCCCAGAGTTTGGGACGTCCCTTAACTGATTCGGAGGTCTTTGGTTTTTCTCAGGTCAACTCAGAGCATTGTCGACATAAAATTTTCAATGGACGCTTTGTGATAGATGGAAAGGAACAAGAGGAAAGCTTGTTTCAGATGATTAAAAAAACCTCTAAAACAAACCCCAACAGTATCGTATCGGCATACAAAGACAATGTGGCTTTCGTATCCGGTCCGGAAATAGAACAGTTCGCTCCACAAGATGGATCTGTTCCGAGTGTTTACCAAACCAACACCATTAAGAGTGTCATATCTCTCAAAGCAGAAACCCATAACTTTCCAACGACAGTCGAGCCGTTCAACGGAGCTGCTACAGGTTCTGGTGGAGAAATCCGCGACCGACTCGCTGGAGGTCAGGGTTCTCTTCCATTGGCAGGAACAGCTGTATACATGACCCCCTACTCCAGAGTTGCAACAGATCGAAAATGGGAAGAAGGTTTCCCTGAGAGAAAATGGTTGTATCAAACCCCATTGGATTTGTTGATCAAGGCTTCAAACGGTGCCTCTGATTTTGGTAATAAATTTGGACAACCACTGATTTCGGGCTCGGTTTTAACTTTTGAACATCAAGAAAAAGACCAACGCTTGGGATACGACAAGGTCATCATGATGGCGGGGGGCATTGGTTATGGCGTTCTGGATCAAGCACAAAAAAAGATGCCTTCCAAGGGCGACATCATCGTGATCCTCGGGGGAGACAATTACAGAATTGGCATGGGAGGTGCTGCGGTTTCCTCAGCCAATACGGGTGCTTTTAGCAATGAAATTGAACTCAATGCTGTACAACGATCCAACCCAGAAATGCAAAAAAGAGCAGCCAATGCCATCAGAGCATTGGTGGAAAGTGCCAAAAATCCAATCATTTCAATTCATGACCACGGAGCCGGAGGCCATTTGAATTGTCTGTCAGAATTGGTAGAAGATACCGGAGGCATAATCTACATAAATGAACTTCCACTGGGCGATCCTACCCTATCCGCCAAAGAAATTATTGGAAACGAATCCCAAGAACGTATGGGTTTGATTCTGTCTGAAAAAGATGCCCGATTGCTGGAAACAATTGCCCAACGCGAAAGGGCGCCTTTATATATTGTTGGTCAAGTAACGGGCGACCAACACTTTTCTTTTGTCAATGATGTAAATGGTGACAAACCCATTGATCTGGCCATTGACTCTTTGTTTGGTGATGCTCCAAAGACCACCCTTTTGGATAAAAAGATAAAACTAAATTATGACAATGCCTCCTACCGTTTCTCCGAGGTTGAAAGCTATTTAAAAAACCTCCTCATGATAGAGGCAGTGGGTTGTAAAGACTGGCTTACCAACAAAGTAGATCGTTGTGTAACGGGTCGTGTAGCCCAGCAACAAACTGTGGGTGCATTACAACTTCCCTTGAGTAATTGTGGGGTGATGGCTTTGGACTACAATGGAAAATATGGGGTAGCTACTGCCATTGGTCATGCTCCGGTAATAGGACTGATTGATCCCGCCAAAGGGAGTGTCAATGCAATTGCAGAATCTCTGACCAATATCGTTTGGGCACCAATGTCGCAGGGGCTTAGGTCTGTAAGTCTATCGGCCAACTGGATGTGGCCATGCAATAACCCGGGTGAAAATGATCGATTATATCAGGCCGTAAAAGCCTGTTCGGACTTTGCCCTTGATCTGGGAATTAATATTCCCACAGGCAAGGACTCCTTGTCAATGAAACAAAAGTATCAAGAGGGTGATGTTTTAGCTCCGGGGACTGTGATCATCTCTTCCGCTGGACAGTGTGAGGACATCAAAAAAGTGGTTACGCCCGTATGTCTTCCCAACAAAGGAGCGCTCTACTACATCAATTTATCCTCACAAAAACATGTCTTGGGGGGATCTTCCTTGGGGCAAATATTGAATAAAATAGGATCCGAAGCCCCCGGAATCGCTGATGTTAGTGTTTTTAAAAGTGCTTTCAGTGTGCTCCAAGAATTGATCTTAAATAATAAAATTATATCCGGTCATGATGTTTCATCAGGCGGACTGATCACCGGCTTACTTGAAATGTGTTTTCCCTCTCAAAAGGTGGGTATGGAAATTGATTTAACAACATTGAAAGAAAAGGACACCACTGCCCTGCTATTTTCTGAAAACTCTGGTTTTCTGCTGCAAAGTGAGCTGGATCTTAGTTCGTATTTTGGTGATCATGGTGTTGATTGTCATCCCGTAGGTAAAGTAACCGAGACAGGAAAACTGACTGTTCAAAACAACCAAGACCATTTAGAGCTGGATGTCGCTCAATATCGCGATTTGTGGTTTTCTACCTCCGCAGCGCTCGATGCAAAACAAAACAAATGTGCAGCAGAGCGATTTGACAATTACAAGACGACCCCGCTAAAATTCGATTTTCCTTCATCATTCAATGGGAAATTATCTCCTTCCAACAAGCATAAAATTAAAGCAGCCATCATCAGGGAAAAGGGAAGTAATTCTGAAAGAGAAATGGCCTATGCGATGCACTCCTCAGGATTTGAAGTTTATGACATTCATATGACCGATCTGATCGAGGGAAGGAAAACCCTTGAGGAATTTCAATTTATTGCAGCGGTTGGCGGTTTTTCCAACTCAGATGTGTTGGGCTCTGCCAAAGGATGGGCAGGTGCTTTTCTCTACAATCCAAAAGCCAAGAAAAGTCTGGATGATTTTTTTGCCAGAAAAGAAACCCTTTCACTCGGGGTCTGTAACGGCTGTCAATTGTTTGTTGAACTGGGTATGATTACTCCGGCACACAATGAGCTTCCAAAAATGCATCACAACGATTCCGGAAAATTTGAATGTCAATTTACTGCAGTGAGCATCGATTCTTCCAGCTCGGTCATGTTAAAGGGCTTGGAGGGTACTACCCTTGGAATTTGGGCTGCTCATGGTGAAGGTAAGTTTCATTTACCAATGGGTGAATCCCAATACCAAATACCCGCAAAATACCATCAAGCGAGCTACCCTGCCAACCCCAATGGTTCTGATTACAATGCTGCCATGCTTTGCAGCGAAGACGGTCGACACTTGGTCATGATGCCTCACCTAGAACGTTCGACCTTCCCGTGGAATTGGGCCCATTACCCTCAAGACAGAAACGATGAATTTTCTCCTTGGATCATCGCTTTTGAAAATGCAAAGCGTTGGCTTGACGAAAAATAAAAAGGTCGTTTTTATTGATTTAAATTCACTAATTTAGTATTAAAGTTGATCATGATACCTTCGAGGATTTTCGATATTTTGAGTGTACAGGCGGAAAACAGTCCCAATGACAAATGCCTAAACGACAAAAGAAATGGGGAATGGAAGTCCATTTCAACCCAAAAATATTTTGGGTCTGTCAATTTTATAAGCGCTGCCCTGATTGAAATGGGAGTTAAACCTCAGGATAAAATTGCACTGATTTCTACGACAAATAGGTCAGAGTGGTCGATCATGGACATGGCCATTCTTCAGCTAGGAGCCATTACAGTTCCACTTTATCCCAATATCAGCTCAAAGGATTACGAGTACATTCTCAATCATTCCGAGAGTATTTTTTGTTTTGTTTCAGACCAGCAGATTTATGATAAAGTTTTTTCGGTCAAGTCGCAGGTCAAAAACCTCAGAGATATTTATGCTTTTGACCAGATCGAAGGCTGTAAAAACTGGTCAGAGTTGATTGAAGTGGGAAAAGAAGCCTGGAATGAAAAAAAGTTGGATGAAGTTAAATCAAAGGTTGAATCCGAGGCTATTGCGACAATCATTTATACTTCTGGAACCACGGGTGTTCCAAAAGGGGTCATGCTCAGTCATGGCAATATTGTATCTAATGTAATCTCAGCTACAAAAAGATTTCCCTTTGAAGAAAGAAACCAGACTGCTTTGAGTTTTCTCCCGCTCTGCCATATTTTTGAAAGAACTTTTATCTATGGTTATTTGTACAATAACATTTCGGTCTATTTTGCAGAATCTTTAGATACGATCAGCGAAAATTTAAAAGAGGTAAAGCCCAATTTTATGACCGCTGTCCCGAGACTTCTCGAAAAGGTTTATGATAAAATATACGCCAAGGGGAATGATTTGAAAGGCATAAAGAAAAGCTTGTTTTTCTGGGCTGTAGAGCTAGGTTTAAAATATGACCCCAGCCATAAATCAGACCTGATCTACAACATAAAGCATTGGATCGCCAACAAACTTATTCTTTCAAAATGGAAAAAAGCATTGGGTGGAAATTTGGAAATAATATGCTCTGGAAGTGCACCACTTCAGGCAAGGCTGGCCAGAGTTTTTGCTGCAGCAGGAATGACCATTGCCGAAGCATATGGTTTGACAGAAACATCTCCCGCAATTTCCGTCAATGATTTGAGAAATGGTGGTTTGAAAATAGGAACGGTAGGAAAAATAATCGAGGGTGTAGAAGTTGTCATTGCAGCCGATGGTGAAATCCTTTGTAAAGGCCCCAATATAATGAAAGGCTACTTTAAAGACCCTGAGCAAACCAATCAGGTGATGGAGGGAGAATATTTCAAAACAGGAGATATTGGAACCCTAGACGAAGAGGGCTTTCTTAAAATAACCGATCGTAAGAAACAGATGTTCAAAACCTCCGGGGGCAAATATATTGCACCACAGGTAATCGAAAGCCAACTGAAACAATCGCTTTTGATTGAACAGATTATGGTTATAGGAGAAGGAAAAAATATGGCATCTGCACTGATTCAACCGAGCTTTGAGCAAGCCAAACTTTGGCTTGAAGAACAAGGTGTTTCCTGTAAAGACGACCCAGAATCCATCTGTAAAAACGAAATCTTGTCTGAAAAAATCAATGACGAAATCAGATTGCACGATGAGAAGTTTGGAAAATGGGAACGAGTTAAAGCCATTCGATTGACTCCTGAGGTTTGGTCGGTCGAGGAAGGCCACCTCACTCCTACCATGAAGGTCAAGAGGAAGGTCATCATGGAAAAGTATCAGAATCTTATTGACGATATCTACCCGTAATTTTTTTTAATTCATTTTTATTATGCATGCATAATATATTTTTAATATATTTGTGTAGCTTTATTGAGTATGAGAAAAAAAACAATTGATGCCTCATTGCGAACCACATGGAATGCAGTGAGCAAGATGTACAACAGAGAAGCCTCTAAGTTTGATTCAACCA
>CAJXEG010000023.1 GCA_913052425.1 uncultured Flavobacteriaceae bacterium
TGATTATAATAACCTGTTTGTCCCCAACCTTGATCATCTGTCATTATCAAAATAATATTAGGCTTAATATTTTTGGATTGATAAGAATTGGAACAACTGATCATTAGAAAAATAATTAAAAATATATAACTAGAATTTTTTATTAAACTAAAGAAGTTGATAATCATATTGAACTTAACAGACATAATTTAATTTATTTAATAAATTTTAAATGGTTGGAGTTTAAATTTAAATACATGCCATAGTTATTAAAAATAATTAGGAAATCTAACCTTATCAATAATATTGAATATAACACTTATTTGTGAATAAATATTATTGGATTAATAACTGACAAACTTTTTATTATTATGAGGGAGGGAGTTAAATTGGGATTAGACCGATTGCAGTATAAAAGTAAAATGACTTCTAAAGTTTCACATCAAAATATTTGAGTGGAAAAGAAACGACTGATTTACTCCACATATCGCAGGTGACTTTTAATAAATGTAAAAGAAAAAAAATACTTATTCCAAAGAGAATTGGTTAACATGAACTTTATTAAGAGTCTTGGAAATTCGGGAGGTTAGACAATGTTTACTAAAAAAGTTTTACAAAATAATTTAGAAGTAATGTAATGAACTGAGCCTACCTTTTTTATAAGTAACCCCGAAAAAGAAAAAACCCGTAAAAACCTATTGAAAAAGCTGTTACGGGAATTTTGTGTGGTACCTCCAGGAATCGAACCAGGGACACAAGGATTTTCAGTCCTTTGCTCTACCAACTGAGCTAAGGTACCCTTTTTAAAGTGTGCAAATATAAAATCCTTTTTCATCCCTCCCAAAGGATTTACTCTAAAAATCTTTGATTACTTTTAGCAACTAATTGATTGTGAATTGTATCTGATTGTCGATCTCGGGAATACACTGGCCAAATTTTTCTTGTACAATAAGGATCAGTGCGTTATAAAGCAAAGTGTTACTTTGGAACAATTTGATGATATGGCACAATCTCTAATTTCAAATTATCCGGATATTGAGGGTCTGATTTATAGTGATGTAAGCAATCAAGCGGACGATTTTTTTGAAAAATTCTCGGCTCAATTCCCCCTTATAGCGGTTGATTCTCAGATGCGATTGCCTTTTGAAAACAGTTATGAAAGCCCCAACAGCTTAGGATCAGATCGAATTGTTTTGGTTGCGGCCGCTTGTAAAAGTCATCCCAATACCAACGTATTGATCATCGATTTGGGCAGTTGTATTACCTATGATTTTTTGGATGCCCACAACCGCTATCACGGTGGAGCCATATCTCCCGGTTTTGAAATGCGATACAAGTCAATGCATCACTACACCGGAAAGCTTCCCCTCCTGGAAGCCAAAAAGTCCGAAAACCCTACGGGAAAAAATACGGATCAGGCAATTCATGCGGGGATTTATTTTGGAATACTGGACGAAATCAACGCCAGAATTAGATACTATGACCACAAATACGATTCTTTAACGGTTATTTTAACAGGTGGAGACGCCAATAAGTTGCCTAAAACATTAAAAAATAGCATATTTGCCCATTCAAATTTTCTGGCAGAAGGAATGTTCCACTTGCTAAAACTGAATATTGATTCATGATTAGGAATACATTTAAACTTTTTGCACTGCTGACGGGTTCCTTTATTTTTTCCCAAACCGGAACCAACTCACCCTTTTCCTATGCTGGATTGGGCGAGGTAAATTTTAGGGGAACGCACGTCAATCGTTTTATGGGCGGACTCGAGGTTTATAATGACTCGATCCACGCCAACCTATCCAATCCCAGTTCTTACGCAAAACTTAAATTGACCAATTACTCCTTGGGCTTGAATTATAAGATCAACAATATGACAGGTGCCAATGAGACCAAAAGCATCGCGTCTGCAGGTCTGGATTATATAGGAGTAGCCCTACCGACCAAATATTTTGGTTTTGGTTTTGGGATCACTCCTTATACCTCTGTGGGATACAAGCTGTCCTATTTGGAATCCGAAAATGATGATGACGATACCCTAAATGTATTTCAAGGAGAGGGAGGAATCAATAAAGTTTTTTTCTCCGTTGGGGTTAATGCGCTAAAATATTTCAGTTTTGGAGTTACTTTTAATTACAACTTTGGAAAGATCATCAACGAAACCGGAAGGTTTCAAGATGAGGTTACTTTGGGGACTGTTTTGGAAAATAAATCCAGTGTTTCTGGCCTAGATTTTAAATTTTCCTCTCAATTAGAAATTCCGATTAAGGATTATTTGGAGCTTCAAGCCATGTTTTCCTATGCACCACAAGTGAATTTGACATCGACCAATTCCAGATTTTTCAACACGCGTTCCTATACCAGATCGTCCAACTTTGGAGCGGATATAGAAATTGACTTGATCGATTTTGGTTTAAACAAAACAGAGATTACAATACCCAACATCATATCTTTTGGTTTAGGAGTGGGTGAAGAACGAAAATGGTTTGCCGGAGCACAATACACGCTGAATGCCATGAGCGATTTCAGTCATGAATTCGCAAGCCTGCCCGAAGTTAGCTATCAAAATGCATATCAATTTTCATTTGGAGGCTTTTATATCCCCGATTATAGTTCCATTACCAGCTACTGGAAAAGGATTGTTTTTAGGATGGGTTTCCGACATGAGTTGACTGGGATTGTTGTAAATAATTTTGGATTAAAGGAAACTGGCATTAATTTTGGATTTGGTTTACCTTTAGCAGGCTTTTCCAATACCAATATTGGATTTGAGTATGGAAGCAGGAGAGGTGATGATGATAATTTGTTTAAAGAAAATTTTTGGTCCTTTAGGGTTGGTTTTTCCCTAAACGACAAATGGTTTATAAAGAGAAAGTACAATTAAATTTAAAGTGATGAAATTTTTTAAAATATTTGTTTTTTGGATGGGTGTGGTATTGATCCACCCTATGGCAGCACAAAATAGCGAAGAGTGTATGCAGAATTTATCCATTTTCGCTGAGTATGCAAAAGTCAAGAACTACGACGAGGCCTACGAATCTTGGATGAGCGTCAGGAAAGAGTGCCCCTCGCTTAATGTAGCGGTATTTTCCTATGGGGAGCGCATCCTCAAAGACAGAATCAAAAAAGCGACACCTGAGACACTTGCTGCTGAAACAGCCGATTTGATGAAGCTCTACGATGAGTGGCTTGAAAACTTTCCCACCAAAAAGAATGTTAGTGTCAAGGGAGACATTATCAGCAGTAAGGCTCAAGCCATACTGGATTACAAAACTGCAGACAAAATGCAGGTTTACAAAACTTTTGACTTGGCCTACCAGACCGATGCCAAGAGTTTTAGTAACCCCAAAGAACTCTATAATTATTTCAAAACGCTCTATGACCTTTACAAGGAGGGAACTCACGGGGTATCGATGGAGCAATTGTTCAATAAATACGAGGAGGTTTCCGAAAAATTTGAGTTAGAATCCACCAATCTGGCCAAAAAACTAGATGTTATCCTAAAGAAACAGGAGGATGGTGTTCCATTGAACAGCCGTGATGTGAGAAGCAAAAGGGTTTATGGCATCAACAGTAATGCCATTGGGACTTTTCTTTCCAATTTAGACGCCATCATTTCTAAGGAGGCGACTTGTGTGAATTTGGTTCCCCTGTACAAAAGAAACTTTGAAGAGTTTAAATCTGATGCCATTTGGTTAAAGCGTGCTGCTTCTCGAATGGACAGTAAGGAATGTTCTGATGATCCCTTTTTCGTCACCCTTGTAGAGGCCTTACATACTTTAGATCCCTCTGCCGATTCTGCCTATTATCTGGGGATATTAAAGGACAAAGCCGGAGACAGCGATGAAGCTTTAAAATATTATGAAGAGTCTATATCTCTTCAGACAGATCCTTATAAAAAGGCTAAAATTCTATACAAAATTGCCATCAAATTTAAGAATGCCGGTAGAAAATTTTTGGCCCGCAGTTATGCTAGAAAAGCGCTGAGTTTTCAGCCTTCTATGGGGCGTGCCTATCTGATGATATCTAATCTCTATGCCGGAAGTGCGAATGATTGTGGGGAAACCCAGTTCAACAAAAGAGCGGTTTATTGGTTGGCGGCACAAATGGCCTACAAAGCCGGTGAAGTGGATGGCTCAATCAAAAAACTGGCCTTGAAAACAGCCAGAAGCTACGAAGGTAGAGCGCCCTCCAAAACCGAAATTTTCACCGAGGGCAACCAAGGGGCTACCATCCAATTCGATTGTTGGATCAAAAGCAGTGTGAAAGTTCCGGAACTGTAAATGCAACTTTCCATACTTAAAATTTTAAAAGGGTTTTCAGCTTTTGCTGCGGCCCTCTTTTTTTCTTGTGACGACGGTAGCTCGACCCTCAAGCAAATCAATCAGTTCAACGAGAACCCCGTGGGTATAGCCTACAATATCCGTATGACTTATACGGACTCGGCAGAGGTAAAGGCCATTTTAACGGCTCCCACAAACTTAGATTTCACCCACTTGAGTTTTAAGTACTCCGAATTTCCCGAAGGCCTGAAAATTATATTTTTCAACAATCAAAACGAGGAAAACACCCTAGTTGCCGATTATGGAATACTCTACAACCAGACCAAAATAGTCGACCTTCAAGGGAATGTGGTACTTTTGTCGCATGATGGCTCTCGGTTAGAGACCGATC
Source organism: uncultured Flavobacteriaceae bacterium (assembly GCA_913052425.1). The sequence continues at coordinate 4,657 of CAJXEG010000023.1, forward strand.
AGATGTATTGGGATTCCGAAAAAGAGTGGCTTTTTACAGAACAACCCTTCACTTTCGAAAATGTGAATTACGATATGGCTGCCATACGATTGGATACCAATAAAGAATTTAGTAAATTTAAAACAGGAAAGCTAACCGGCACCATGGTAGTGGAAGAACAACAAGACTCATTAATTGTCGATGAAAAGTTATAAAATCTCTGAAATCTTATATTGGGTAATTGCGGTAGTGGCTACCTATGAGTTATACAATCAATGGAGCGGCAACCGACAAAAGGCGTATATTTTTATCGGATTTGCCCTTCTTTCAGTCTTTATGGCACTCTTCAGAAGACACTACAGAAAAAAGTTTAACAAAAGGGGAAATTCCTCTCAATGATTATTTCCGACTTTGTCATTCTTATTTGCCTGATTCTCTCCGCCTTTTTTTCCGGGATGGAAATCGCCTTTGTATCGGCCAACAAGATTTATTTAGAAATAGAAAAGCAGCAGACCGGTTTTAATGCCAAGTTTTTAAACTTCATTACCAAAAACCCCTCTCGATTCATTGCCACCATGTTGGTGGGTAACAATATATCATTGGTCATCTATGGAATATTTATGGGCGACCGTATTTTGCAATTGTTTTTTCCGGAGACGCTACTGGGGGGTGCCATCAGCATTCGAATTGTTTTTATTCAAACAATCATATCTACGATTATCATTTTGCTTACGGCAGAGTTTCTTCCCAAAGTTTTTTTCCAACAATTTTCTAATGGTTTGATGAAGGTTTTTGCCTTTCCCACTGCCTTCTTCTATGCTTTTTTTTCCCCCATAACTTTTATGATTATCAAGTTATCAGACTTTATTTTGATGAAGTTTTTTAAGACCAAAGGGGATCAGGTTCAATTGACTTTTTCTAAAATTGAGTTGGGCAATTATATAGAGGAGCAACTGGAGTCGACCAAAGATAAGGACAGCGTAGACAGTGAGATACAGATTTTCCAAAATGCACTGGACTTTTCGGAGGTAAAAGTGCGAGAGGCCATGGTTCCCAGAACAGAAGTTGTTGCCACTGAAATTTCGGCTTCACTGTCCGATATAAAAAAGCTTTTCACCTCCAGTGGTTTGTCTAAAATCCCCGTTTTTGAGGATTCTATAGATGATATTTTGGGCTATATCCACGCCTTTGAGATGTTCAAAAAACCTACGAATATCAAAAAAATATTACTTCCTGTGGCTTTTGTTCCCGAGACCATGAAGATCAGTGAAGTACTAAAATTATTGACCAAACAACGCAAGAGTATTGCAGTGGTATTGGACGAATATGGTGGAACTTCGGGGATTATTACCGTCGAAGACATCATCGAAGAGCTTTTTGGTGAAATTGAAGACGAACACGATCAAATCGCCCTTTTCGAAAAACAAATTGATGAGGGCTTATTTGAGTTTTCTGCCCGATTGGAGGTTGACTACATTAACCAAAATTACGATATCAACCTGCCCGAAAACGAATTTTATGAAACACTGGGTGGATTGATCGTATATCTGAAAGAGGAAATCCCCGCCAAAGGAACACTGATTGAAATCGAAAACTACCAGTTTGAAATCAAAGACGTCTCCTCTACAAAAATTGAAAGAGTAATCCTCAGGGTCAAAGATGATCAGTAAAGATTTTATGCCTGTCATGAGCAGCATATAACCTGCTGTAACTCCCTAAATAACAAAGCGATTCTTTTTCATAATCAAAAAGGAAATCGTATTTTCGCATCCGACTCAAAAAAAATGATATGGCAGTATTAGGTCAAATTAGACAGCGTTCCGTATTTCTTATTCTGGTGATAGGTATGGCATTGTTTGCATTCGTAATTTCTGGAGTTTTCGATGGGAATTCCGCAGCCGCTAGTCCCAGTGACCCAATAGCAGTTGTCAATGACGAAGAGATTGAATTGACTTTCTACAGACAATTGGTCGAGAATACTGAGAGAAACTATAATATATCAACCATGCAGGCCGTAAATTCTGTTTGGGATCAATTGGTAAGGGCGACCATTTTCAGACAAGAATTCGAGCGTTTGGGAATTGATGCCGGGAAGCAACAGATCGAAATGATTTTGATGCAGAATCAAACAATTGTCCAAGACCCCAGATTTCAAAACGAGACAGGTTTTTTTGATTTTGGAGTATTTACAGACTACATCAACCAAATGCGGGTTGAAAACCCTCAGGCATATGACAACTGGAAACTTCAAGAGGAGAATATTGTCGGTATGGCCAAGGAAAACATCTATTACGATTTGATAAAGTCCAGCACCGGATTTACGGAATTGGAAGGCAAAAACGCTTATCACATCCAAAATGACAAGGTCAATCTCAAGTTCGTCAGGATGCCCTATGAAGAGGTACCAGACAGTCTTTTTAAAATATCAGATGCCGACATCAAGCAATACATCAATAAAACAAAAGAGAATTACGAGACCGAAATGAGCAGAAGTGTTCGTTATGTGATTTTTGACGAAGTAGCATCAGAGGCTGACGAAAATCAAATTCGAGCGGATTTGGAAAAACTCAAAAACCAAAGGATTGAGTACAATGATGTGTCCAAGTTAACCGATACCATTGAGGGCTTGGCCACCACCGAAAATATAACTGATTTTATTGAGCAGTATTCCGAAACTGCTTTCGACTCCATTTACAAAACCAAAGGAATTTTAGCCAGTGAATATGCAGATATTCTATTTGGCCTTAATCCTGGTGATGTTTTTGGACCTTATAAGGACAGCAATCAATTGAAAATTTCTCGTTTTTTGGATCGTAAAAAAGGGGGTGCCATCAAAGCAAGTCATATATTGGTCGCTTTTGTAGGTGCTACAAGAGCCAACCCTGACATTACAAGAAGCAATGAGGAAGCCAAAAAGCTGGCCCAAGATTTGTATCGTAAAGCGCGAAGAAATCCCGATGACTTTGCCCAATTGGCCAGCGAAAATTCCGATGGTCCTTCAAAAACCCAAGGAGGAGATTTAGGTTTCTTCCAAGAGGGTATGATGACCGATAAGTTTTTTGATTTCTGTGACCGTTCCAGAGTTGGAAAAATCGGATTGGTGGAAACTGAGTTTGGTTTTCACGTCATCAAAGTCACCGACAAGGAAGATGTGGTTCTAACAGCCGATGTAGCCAAAGAGATTGTTCCTTCTGAGGAAACTTCCAACGGTGTTTTTCAAAAAACAACTCAGTTCGAGATGGAAAGCATCAAAACCGAACAGATGGATACGGTTGCCAATAATTATGATTATGATGTAAAGTTTGTTCAAAAAGTAAACCTTTTGGACGAAAATCTTCCCGATTTACCACGTCAAAGAAACTTGGTTCAGTGGTTGTTTAATGATGAGACTGAAGTGGGCGACATCAAAAGATTCAGTATGACCAATGGCGGCTATGTAGTCGCCCAATTGTCCGGGATTACCCCCAAAGGAACAGTCAATGTTGAGTCGGTCAAGGTTGAAGTAATCCAAGAGATGCTGAAAGAGAAAAAGGCGGCTTATTTGTTAAAAACACATGCCGATAAAAAATCTTTAGATGCTTTGGCCAGTGCTACCGATAAGGAAATTGAAACCGCTTCAGCAGTGACCCAAGAAAATACAGTTATAGCCGGTGCAGGAACCGAACCCTATGTGATTGGAACTGCTTTTGCATTGGAACTCAATAAAGCTTCGGCCTTGATCAAAGGCAACAGTGGGGTATACATGATCGAAGTGATCTCCAAAGAAATTGCTGAAGAGATGGAAAGCTACAGGGTTTATGCCAACGCATTGCAAAACGAGGAGAACATGAGGATCAACAATTCGATTTATGAGGCACTTCGCTCTAGTGCAGAGATTGAAGACAACCGTCAGCTCTACTATTAGCGTAGCATTTCTTTATAATTGATCACAACATCAAAACCTTTTTTTTTGAAGTATTTAGATGTGTGCTTGTCTCCTGTGGCTAAAATAAAGTCTCCACCCCATGCTCCCAGACTTTTGATCGCTCCCCGAAAATCGGGAAATTGTTTTTCCTTGACAGGAAGTACCCCTAAAATTTTTGCGATAAAACTTTCGTGTTCGTTGAGTATTTGTTCAAACTCACCCAATGTATTGGCCATGATTACTGCCCTTGTCAACCTTGAGGCATAAGCAATTTGTTCTTCACTGATGTTTTGTTTTTTAAACTGCGCAACGGCCTCCCTGCTGTTTTTCTTTTGGTTGAGATAGACAAAGTATAAGTTGGATTTGAAAGGGGGATCAAATTCACATGTTTCAATATGGGGGTCTGATGGGTCTTTTCGGTAGATCAGTGGACTTTTGGCGGTCGCACAGGCAATGTCATAACCACTGCCCCCAAAGCTGTTTTGGAGTAGGGTATAGGGATTTGTTTGAGACCACTGGGCCAAGTTGGAAATCAATGTTGAGGAGGTACCCAATCCCCAATGGCGGTCAAATTCCAAATGGGTTTTCACTCTTCCTCCGGTTTCCTTTAAAAAATCCTTGTTTTGAGCCCGCACGGCTTTAAAGATTTGTACCAAGCGTGAGGCAATATCGGCATCGCTGGTATCCGAAATGCTAAAATTCAATATATCTAAAGAAGCGCTGAACCACAGCTGATTTTTGTGATCCCAACTTTCCCATTTTAGGGTTTTTGAATCATTGGATTCAAACTCCAATAACTGCCCCATTTTGGAAGGTATGGCCAATGCTTCAGCACCTCTCAAAACCATGTATTCTCCAGTGAGTAAGAGTTTTCCGTGGCTGTAGTATTTGGTCATGGGGATCAGGGGTTGGATTTTAAAAAATAGGTTACTGCACTAAAAGTGACTGTATGTGTTTTGAAAAATTCTAAGGCTTTTTCTTTTTGATCGGCCGAGGCTTGGTGTTGATTGAGAATGTTGAGCAAGTGCATTTTCATATGGCCTTTTTGGATTCCTGAGGTGATCAAAGATCTAACGGCAGCGAAGTTTTGTGCCAAACCGGCTACAGCGACAATTTCCATCAGATTTTTGGCATTGGGGTTACCCAACAACTCCACGGACCATTTCACCATGGGGTGCAATTGGGTAAGCCCTCCCACAGTTCCAAGAGACAGAGGTAATTTGAGTTGGAAAACAAATTCATCACCTTCCAAAAAAGCATGGCTCAGACTGGAGTAAACACCCTCCCGAGCAGCATAAGCGTGTACCCCTGCTTCTACTGCTCTGAAGTCATTTCCGGTAGCAATGACCACAGCATCAATACCGTTCATAATTCCTTTGTTGTGGGTCACAGCCCGATAAGGTTCTTTTTGAGCAATTTTTAGGGCTTGGATAAATTTTTGGGCAAATTGCATACCCGACACTCCGGCCGAATCTTCGAGTGCTCCTACAGCACATCGCACCTCTGCTTGCACCAAGCATTGGGGAACATAATTGGAAAGGATGCTCATAATGACCTCTATAGTGTTTTGATCATTCAAAAATGCTTTGTGATCTGATGCCAGTGATTGTAATGTTTTGGCGATCTGTTCGAGGCAAGAATTGATGAAATTAGCACCCATGGAGTCTACCGTATCAAAAGTGAGGTGCAATTGATAGTAGTCTTCTATTAAATTCGATTTGTCTTTGAGTTGGATATCGAGAATTCCTCCACCCCGCTGACGCATGTTGGCCGTTAGTGAGGAGGTACTGTCAATGAGTATTTGTTTTTTCTCTTCAAAAAAAGATTGCAGTTGCGTCGCTTTTCCATCAAATAAAAAGTGAACTTGTCCTATTTTTTGGGTTCCCAGAATTTTAGTTTTGAACCCTCCTCTGGAGGCCCAAAATTTTGCGGAATTGCATGCGGCAGCTACCACAGAACTCTCTTCTATGGCCATAGGGAGGGTGTATTCCTCACCATTGATTACAAAGTTGGGGGCTACGCCCAAAGGAAGGTAATAGTTGGCAATGGAGTTTTCGATGAACTCGTCGTGACGTTTTTGAACCTTCTCATCGCTGTGGTTGTAGGTAGAAAGAATCTCTTTGGCTTTTGGGCTATCCTCAAAATGCATTTGGGTGATCCAATTTATTTTTTCTGCTTTGGACAGTTTGGAAAAACCCTCGACTTTCTTTGACATATTGATCTTTTCAGTAATGCGTAAAGATACATCATTCTATTTTTTTTAATTCTGGTGGTTGAGTAGGTTCCAAAATTTCACTCTCCTATAAAATGAGTAACTTTAAAACTGAAATCTTTATTAAATTATGGCTGAATCTTATCTGAATGTATCCAGTGAAAAAACCTTTTGGGGTCACCCTGCCGGATTATTTGTTTTGTTTTTTACCGAATTATGGGAACGCTTTTCCTATTATGGGATGCGGGCCTTGTTTACCATTTTTTTGGTGGCGGAGACCACAAGTCAGAATCCCGGTTTTGGATGGACGAATGAAGAGGCTTTATGGCTCTATGGTTGGTACACCATGTTGGTCTACTTAGCCGCTATCCCGGGAGGATGGATTGCAGATAATTTATTGGGTCAAAAAAAGATGGTCATGCTGGGGGGTATTTTGCTTTGCTTGGGTCATGGAATTTTGGCTTTCGACAGTGAGTTGAGTTTCTACATCGGCTGTGCATTCATCGTTATGGGAGTAGGAGGGCTCAAACCCAATATTTCCAGTATGGTAGGTGGACTATACCCCAAAGGAGATGAAAGAAGAGACCTCGGATTTTATATTTTTTATATGGGCATCAATTTGGGTGCATTTTTGGCTCCGCTATTTTGTGGCTGGGTTGGAGAAACTTACAATTGGCACTATGGCTTTGGACTTGCTGCTGTGGGGATGTTGATCGGTCAAATCACCTATTTTTTCGGTCAAAAATATCTCGTTGGGGTTGGGGAATTGAAAAAACGCTCGACGAAGGAAAAAAAGGAATTGCAACAAAAAAAATTGACCCCTATAGAAAAAGACAGGGTCAAGGTGCTGTTGATCTCATTTATGATGATTATCATTTTTTGGGGGGCCTTTGAACAGGCCGGCGGACTGATGAATTTGTATGCCAAGCAAAAGACGGATCGGATGTTGATGGGCTTTGAAATTCCTGCCTCTTGGTTTCAGGCGCTCAATGCCTTTTTTATCATCACCCTTGCGGTATTTGTAGGGGGAATATGGATGCGGATCAAATCCAAAGGAAAGGAAGCTTCTGCCATTTTTAAGATAGCCGTGGGTATTATGATTATGGGATTTGGATTTTTATTCATGCGTTTTGCCGCTTCAGAATATGAGTTTATGGGTTATTCATCAATGCATTGGTTGGTGTTGGCCTATTTGTTTCATACGGTGGGCGAGTTGTGCGCTTCTCCCGTATCTTTGTCTTACATTACCAAGTTGGCTCCTGAAAAATATGCTGCCTTGATGATGGGTTTGTATTTTGCTGCTTCAGGTTTGGGAAATAAGCTGGCAGCCAATATAGGCGAGAATGCGGGAGATGCTGGAGAAAAGGCAACTTTTACAGGAATTTTTGTCTTCTGTACATTGTTTGGTCTATTGGTCATTGCTATTCTAAAACCTCTAAAACGCCTTTCGCATGGGGCAGAGGATTTAAGTGAAAAAACTGTTTGATTACCCTGAATATGAAATATTTATTTGTTGTGTTTTGCCTGAGTGGTTTTTGGATTCATGCCCAAGCCATTGAGTGGATGACTTTTGGTGAGGCCATCGAGGCACAGAAAAAAAATCCCAAAAAAATCATTATCGATGTTTATACCGACTGGTGTGGGCCTTGTAAATTGATGGATAAAAAAACCTTTCAAAATCGCGATGTAGCGGCTTATATCTCCGAACATTATTACGCCGTGAAATTCAACGCCGAGGGGGAGGAAACCATCAGTTACTTTGGGAATACTTTTACCAATCCCAATTACGACCCCAATAGAAGAGGAAGAAACGCAACCCATCAGTTCACCCAATTCCTGGGAGTCAGAGGTTATCCAACGGTCATTTTTGTCAGTGAAACGGGTGATTTGATAACCCCATTGGTGGGCTATCAAAATCCGCAACAGATCGAACTTTATCTCAAAATGATCAAGCAAGGGGATTATATGATTTTTAGTAAGCCTGATGATTTTGAAAAGTATCGCAAGAGCTTTAGACCTAAGTTTAGAGGTTGATTGGGTAGGCCCCATGTTCTCTGAGGCTCACAAACGGAACCTTGCTTTTCTGACAACTTTTTTTCCATCGTGAAATACTGCAAGGTGGGTTACTGCCATCAGCAAACACCATTTTGGGATGAATGTGAGTCAATACACGATCCAGATTGACCTTGGGGTCATTGGATATCAAAAGATGCGATGGCTCAAAATGGGGGATGTTGTAAATGGCCTTTTCGTCCAAAACCAAAAGGCGTAATTTTTTTGTGATAAAAGTGTTTTTGAAAGCTTCGATTTGTAGGGTGTCTATGGGATATTCATTTTTGAAATCAATCAAAAATCGATCTTGCTCAGTAATTTTTTGCGGACTGTAGAGCGTCAGTTTTTTAGGTTCGTGGTGGGCGATTTTGGTTTTGTTGTGTTGATACAGCAACCACAATTGATTGATTTTTGAGTTTTCCCATTGTT
>CAJXEG010000024.1 GCA_913052425.1 uncultured Flavobacteriaceae bacterium
AACCCTGGAAGCTTTTGCCAATATCCGTGAAAAATTGGAGAATGGTACTTACCGACGAATTTCTGACGCCTTGTCTGCGACCATCAAGTAATTTCGTATTGTAACATCATCCCGTCGTTTTCGTGCTCCAATATGTGACAATGAAATACATATCTCCCTTTTTGATCGCCAAAGGGAATAATGATCTTTACCTTTTCCCCTGTTTTGACCAAAAAAGTGTCTTTGTACCCCAATTCTGGAGGCAACAGTAGGTTTCTTCCCCCAATTCTCTCTAATATTTGAAATTGAACCCCGTGCAAGTGCATTGGATGATCAAAGGATCCTGCGGTATTGTCAAATTCCCAAATTTCAACTGTATTGGCTTTAACCCTTTCATCGACCCTCTTGGGGTCATAAGTTTTACCATTTATTCTATGGATACTCTTCATCCCGATCATTCCCCTGCTTGACAGTTGAAACTTTCTGGTTTTGATGGCTGTTTCGGGGGCGATTTTCTCCAGGGTTGAAAGTTTTTTGGGTAAGGTGAAGTCATCATCAAGGTTTTTTCGATCAAGAATTGAAGCAGCCTCTGGTCGTTGTTCTTTTTGTCAATCAGATTAACAACGGTGTTGATTTTTTGTTGTGAGAAATTGACCAAAACATCTGCTCTTTCTCCAGGTGCGAGGGTGAGTGAATCTATACTGTGAGATTGATCCAAAAAGCCACAATCGGTCCCGATAAGTGTAAAAGGAAGCGCATGGGTTAAAGCCAAATCATAGATTCTTGCATTGAAACCATTTAAAATCCTCAAGCGGTAGCTGGAAGTCCCTACAGACCTAAAAACTTTATGAACACCATTTACACAAATGTAATCTCCCAACATACCCCATATGATTTCGTGGTCACTGACAGTATAGTCTAGGGAAGCTCCAATACTTCTTTTGTCTTGAATAATGAGAGGTATTTCACGTTCTTTTTTGGGTTAATGAAGTTTCTGTTCTGTGGTATCTCGAATTAAAATCGTTCCTTCTAGGCCTTTATAAACTTGAGAGGCTGTATGGTTTATCGGGTGGGGATGATACCAGTAGGTAACGGCGCGATTATTGACCCTAAATTGGTATCGGAAAATTTGTCCAGTGGATAGGGTGTCATCCGGATGCCCATCCATAGGTGCCGGAGGTGTCATTCCATGCCAGTGAATGTTTGAGTTTTCTTGAAGTTGGTTTGAAAACTGAACATTTAAAAGTGTACCTTTTTCAAGTGATAGGTTAGGGCCAAGAATTCCACCTTTTTGATATCCCAGAACACTGGTGGTTTTTCCTGAGCTAAGCACTGCGCTGGTATATTGAGCGATGAGATGTCCTCCATTAATCTCTTTTGGAATGGGGAGTGGCGAACCAAACTTATCCAATGTGGTTTTTTTGTCAGAACCGTTCTGCTTTTCGTCAGATTCTGTATTTTTTGGGAGATGAGTAATCCTTTCCTTATTGTAACCGAATGACATCAAAAGATTGGCACTGATCAAAAGAGATGACCAACAATAGCTAAGCTGCTGTATGAAGTGTTTACGCTTCATTATTGGGGCAAAATGAAAACTATATAAACCCAGATCAGGGTTAAATGAACGATAATTTAGTCATTGAGCATTACCGGCATCACCAGCATGGTAACCTCTTCTCCATCATCCAGATGATCTATGGGGGTTATGATCCCGGCGCGGTTGGGCAGTGACATAGAGAGTTTGATCTCGTCACAACTGATGTTGTTCAGCATTTCGATCAAAAACCTGGAGTTGAATCCGATTTGCAAATCATCTCCCAAATACTCACAGCCCAATCTTTCCTCGGCTTTGTTGCTGTAGTCAAAATCCTCGGCGGATACCTGTAGTTCGGCACCGGCCAGCTTGAGTCTGACTTGGTGGGTTGTTTTATTGGAAAATATACTGACCCTGCGAACCGAGTTGAGAAATTCGGTACGTGCAATCTGCATCACATTGGGATTTTCTTTGGGGATGACCGCTTCGTAGTTGGGGTATTTACCTTCGACCAATCGGCAGGTCATTCTGACGTTTCCAAAGCTGAATTCTGCATTGGTTTCATTGTATTCAATCACCACATCTTCGTCTATGCCTTGCAGTATACCTTTGAGCAATTGAAGGGGTTTTTTGGGCATGATGAATTCAGCATTTTTGTTCGCTTTTATGTCGGTACGTGTATATTTAACCAATTTATGAGCATCCGTAGCCACAAAGGTCAATTCGGAGGTGTTGAATTGAAAAAACACACCACTCATCACGGGTCTGAGGTCGTCATTGCCCGAAGCAAAAAGTGTGGCGTTGATGGCCGTTGCCAGAATTTGACCGTTGATATGGGTCTTGATGGGATCTTTAACCTGTGCTGCTCTGGGGAAGTCCTCGCCATTGAGGTAGGCCACGGCATATTTACCGTTATTGGCGCTTATTTCTACGGTATTGTTTTCGGTTTTGACAAAAGTCAAAGGTTGTTCCGGAAAAGTTTTTAGGGTATCCAAAATCAGTCGGGCAGGTAGGGCGATCATTCCACTGTCTTGCGACTCTACTTCTATGGTAGCGGACATGGAGGTCTCTAGGTCTGATGCCGTCAAAACCAATTGACTGCCATTGAGATGGAATAAAAAATTATCCAAAATGGGAAGGGTATTGGTATTGTTGATGATTCCTCCCAAAATCTGGAGTTCTTTAAGTAGTGATTCGCTGGAAACAATAAACTTCATGAGTTTAAAATTAATTTTTATAAAAATAAACTTTAGGCCATTTCCAAAAAAATGAAGTTATTAAAAGTTATCGACCAAATCTGCGGATTCTCCAACGGTAAATCAATCCTCCCATAAGCAATAAAATCATCAAGGGAATCAGCAGCAGTGCCGTTTTCAAAAAGCCGGAGATCTGCGCTATTTTTTGGAAATCCAGCCGGGGAAGCTCAACCGTTTTGTTCTGGAGTTTAAGCAGTTTTTGATTGCCCATCAAATAGTGAACTGTTTGTTGTAGGAACACTTTGTTAAAGTAAAAATTATTCGTCCATTTGTCGTATCCCAGTTCGAGCGGGTTGCCCTTGTCCACTTGGTTTTCTGCAATGGATCCGCTGGAAAAAACGATCATCTGACTGTTGGCTTTTGTTTTCTTCTCATCGAGCTTTACAGGAGGGACTCTGTTGTCATATGCTGAAGTGAATTCCCCTTCTATCAAAACCCCTAGAGCTTGTGATTTTTGATCGAACAAGGCGGGATTTAGTTTTTCCGAGGCTTCTTTTAATGCAATACCCGCAGGGGTTTGTAGCGTTTGTGAAAAATCGGAACTGCTGATGAGTATTGTTTTATCTAATTGATTTTTTAGGGTGTCGATCGTAGAGGGAAAAGGCACAAACACGTTGCCGGCATTGCTTCCAAACAGTTCTTCTTGTTTGGGTTTTGCCAGGGGGTAATAGGGCCAGGGATAGGGCAAATATTGAGCCTGACGATCCGTTCCGCTGGCCAGTACCACCGGAGCGCAATACAGATCTTTGGTCAGATTTTTTTGCAATCTGAAACCGTATTTAAAAAATGCATTCTCCATGTTGAGCGATCGTCCCACTGCCACTGCCGATCCACCGGAATTGAACAAACTGTCCCGATTGACGGCAACTGCATTGATGGCCCACCACTGTTTTCCTCCCTGCATCAGGTATTGATCCAATAGGTATTTTTCAGTTTCACTAAAGGACTCAGTAGGATTGGATACCAGCAATAGTTCAAAGCGTTTTAGGTTTTGGAGGGTTTTTTCCGGGTCCTTTTCCAAAGCTTTTAGATCGAAGGAAGCCAACTGATAATAAGGTTGGAGACTGCGCATAAAATCTGCAATCTTTACGGCCTCTGAGGTGCCGTGAGAGGTCAATACCGCCAAACTTGGTTTTTGTTTTTGTTTGATCTTATAGAAAGCATCGTAAAAGTGAAACTCCAGTTGGGCGATGGAGCGGTTGATTTTTTGTTGTTCGTCATCCCCCAGCACTTTTTCCAGTAAGGGGATTCTCAGGGTCTTGTTCCCATCGTTGATCATGGCCCAAGGGAAAACAACCGTTTGTTCAAGGGCTTGCTTTTGGTCGGCCACGATATATTCCGGGGGGAGTCCATACTGCGTCATTTCTCCGATCAGTGCTTCGGTGCTTGCTGCTCCCTCAAAAGGATTGATAAAACCTACTACCAACTGATCCGTATGTTCTTCCATTCCCTTTATCAATGTTGTGATTTCGCGTTGTAAACGGAGGTAGTCGGCAGGAAGTTTACCCGTCAAAAAAATATCGATTTTTAGTGGTTTTTCCAGTTCACTTAAAAGAGTTTTGATATTATCGCTTAGGGTGTAGCGTTGGTCTTGGGTCATGTCCCAACGGTAATCAATGCCTTGAGCCAATAGGATCAAAAGCACTGGAATGAGTAGGTTTTTAACCCAATGCGTTTTATTTTTCAAGCCTCGTGATTTTTGATTCTGTACAACAGCCATTTGCTGAGATAGAGTACGATGTAGTTAAAACCCAGAAAGTAGACCTCATCTTTGAGGGTGATCACGCCTTGCCGGAGGTTGAGGTAATGCTCGAATATACCCACAGCATTGAAAAAGTGATAGAGTTCTTGCTGTTCCATAAGGTCTGCGATGCCTTTCCATACATAGAACTGAACAAAGCAAAGCAAGAGGGCTGTCATAAAAGCAGTTGCTTGACTTTTGGTGAGCAATGCCGATAAAATTCCAAGTGCAACAAAACTGGCTCCCACGCAAAACAATCCCCAATAGGCAGCGATGGTGCTGCCCCAATCAATGCCACTGTCCCCGATCTTAAGGGCGTCGATAGCAAAAAAATAGACTACCGTGGGCAATAAAGCCGTCAATAACAGCATCAGGTTGGCGATGTATTTGGCCAGTAGGATCTGCCAAAGGCCTAGGGGTTTGGTCAACAACAATTCCAAAGTTCCCAAACGTTTTTCGTCCGAAAAGCTGCGCATACACAAAGCTGGTACGAGCAGTAAAAACAACCAAGGGGCAAGGACAAAGAAGGCGTTAAGGTCTGCAAATCCGGCGTTCAGCAGATTGAAATCGGTGTCCAAAAACCACAGGAAAAGAGTGGACAACGTCAGGAAAAATCCCAAACTCAGATAGCCCAAGGGGGTACTAAAAAAAACAAACCACTCTCTTTTGACCAATGCCCACATATTATTCAAACTTAATGGTTATGGATTCTCTGTACTCCAAGCCAAAAAGCGATTGGGCACTACCTACGGTTTGGGTGTTGCTTTTGTAAATGGCCAATTCGAGGTGATCTGCATCGTTGAAAAGCGCGATTTTTTTACCGTCCTCATCTCTTTTTTCCTTGGGAATGGAAAAGTCGATGGCGTCGCTATAGGTTTCGTACACTTTTCTGAATTTGACATTTCGGGCAAAAATGGTAAAAGGTCTGGATTTTCCCACTTCGTTGAATAATTTCCGGGTGATGTTGGTGATCACATTGCCATAATTATCGACATAGATCACCGCGCCCAAGATTTGATCTTCTTGTTGGTTGACCACGGGTCGCAATTCTTTGATTTCTTTGATCTGCTCCACGGACTTGCCCACCACTTCTAAGGTACCCTTGCGAGAGATGTGTGCAGCGACCCAGACAAACACCTCCAAGACAGGGTAGGAGGTCGGCATTTTGTCATGGATGTTAATCGCTACCATTTTTTCGGATTTTAGATCTCCTTTGATCATGGTAAAAATACCATTGTCTGCCCCGATAAAATAATGTCCGTCAAAATACATGGCCAGGTGTTGGTTTTCCTGGGTCTTTTCGGATTCTACTCCAATGATATGAATGCTGCCTTTGGGAAAGGTTTTGTAAGCATTTTTTAGTACATAGGCAGCTTCGGTGGGGTTGTAGGGGGTGATTTGGTGACTGATATCAACAATTTGTGGATTTTCTACTGTACTGAGAATGGCTCCTTTTACCGCTGCAACGGCGTAATCTTTATTTCCAAAATCGGTCATTAAAGTTACTATCGGCATAGGAGTTTAGTGGATAAAATTATTTAAATTTGAAAATAGACATACCACAAGCAAAAATAATTTTTTTTAATTGACTATCCTTTGAACGAAATAAAAATTGAACTTTCTGAGGTCAATCCTCAGGAATTTTTCGGGCAGCAAAACATCAACATTCAAAAATTAAGGTACTATTTTCCCAAGCTAAAGATCGTTGCCAGAGGCAGCACTCTGAAAGCTTTTGGTGAAGAGGCCATACTGGAGGAGTTCGGAAAACGCGTGGACATGTTGATTACCCACTTTGGCAAATACAACCACCTCAATGAGGAAACCATCGAGCGTATCATTACTGCCAGCACCCCCACCGACTTTGATCCCGCTTCGGACAAAGACAATTTTATCCTTCACGGTGTGGGTGGAAAGATCATCAAAGCCCAGAGTTACAATCAACAGCGTTTGTTGGAAACCTCCAAAAATAAAGATATGATCTTTGCCATTGGCCCGGCGGGAACCGGTAAAACCTATACCGGAGTAGCCCTTGCTGTAAAAGCACTCAAAGACAAACAAGTAAAAAGGATTATCCTGACCCGTCCGGCAGTAGAGGCAGGGGAGAACCTGGGTTTCCTTCCCGGGGATTTAAAAGAGAAATTAGACCCCTATATGCAACCGCTCTACGATGCCCTAAGGGACATGATCCCACAGGAAAAACTCAACAGCCATATCGAAAACGGCACCATCCAAATTGCGCCCTTAGCTTTTATGCGGGGCCGGACTTTGGACAATGCCTTTGTGATTTTGGACGAAGCCCAAAATACCACCCACGCACAAATGAAAATGTTTTTGACCCGTATGGGGCGCAATGCCAAATTTATGTTAACGGGCGACCCCGGACAGATTGATTTGCCCCGCAGGGTGATCTCTGGTCTTAAAGAAGCCCTTTTGATCCTTAAAGAGACAGAAGGCATCGGCATCATTACCTTGGACGAAAAAGACGTGATCCGTCATTCCTTGGTCAAAAAAGTCATCGACGCTTATAAACGAATCGAACATCATAATTAATGCCATTGATCAATACACTCACCCATTGCGATGTTCATTTTCCGGGCCAGTTGTCCCACTACAACGGCAAAGTCAGGGAGGTTTACGAACTGGAGAACGATTTACTGGTCATGGTGGCATCAGACCGCCTGTCGGCTTTTGATGTGGTCATGCCCAAAGGAATTCCCTACAAAGGGCAAATCCTCAACCAGATCGCGACCAAGATGATGGCCGATACCGAAGATATAGTACCCAACTGGCTGACCGCTACCCCCGACCCCAATGTGGCCATTGGCCAACGCTGCGACCCTTTTAAGGTTGAAATGGTCATCCGGGGCTATCTCTCCGGCCATGCCGCAAGGGAATACAAAGCCGGAAAAAGAAGCCTCTGTGGGGTGGATATGCCCGGGGGCATGATCGAAAACGACGCTTTTCCCATCCCCATCATCACCCCTGCCACCAAAGCCGAAGAGGGCCATGACGAAGACATTTCCCGCGAAGCCGTCATCGAACAGGGCATTGTCAGCGAAGCCGACTACCTTCAATTGGAAAAATACACCCGGGCTCTTTTTCAAAGGGGAACCGAGATCGCCCGAAAACAGGATTTGATTTTGGTGGATACCAAATACGAATTCGGTAAAAACACCAAAGATGAAATCGTTTTGATCGATGAGATCCATACTCCGGATTCTTCCCGTTATTTTTATGCCGATGGCTATAACGAACGCCAAGCCGAGGGAGCCCCACAAAAACAATTGTCCAAAGAATTTGTCCGACAGTGGTTGATCTTAAATGGCTTTCAAGGCCTTGAGGGGCAGGAAGTTC
The DNA here is from genome assembly GCA_913052425.1 of uncultured Flavobacteriaceae bacterium. The sequence goes on from CAJXEG010000024.1 coordinate 7,865, forward strand.
CTTTTATGTCCGACCCATACATCAACTCCATATCCGAACGCTATATCGAGTTGTATGAAAATATTACCGGAGAAAGTTTTGTTAAGGCAGATACCTCCCATATTGCTCAACGAATTCAGGAGAATGTGCTGAGCTATTTAGAAGGATTGTAGTTTTTTTTGATTGATCACTGAAAACGCCAACTTGATGTCTTGGACGATTCGTACGATCCCAACCCTCTGAGTGACTATTCATAAATTTTAGTGATACAGTTGCTGAAATAATCCAGAACTGCTGTTGCATGGTCTTTGCCCTCCAATAGGACATAGCTTACCTTTCCACCTTTGGCATTTAGGGCTTGAGCGGTAATGCTCGAATTGAGGGGAAAGACAAAATCGTCTTCGGTTCCGTGATATAAAAAAACAGGGGCTTTTGGCGTCCAATCCAACAGGTCATTATCTGCAAAGGCATTCAATAAAGCGGTATCACTTCCGTTATTGATCCCTGATTTCAAAGATTCTTTAAAAAGTTTTTTGGGATTGGTTTCCATTTTTCCGTTATCGATCAATTGATCAATGGTAGAAGAAGTGATTGTTTGTAAAGCTTCCAAATGCTGAGCATAGTGTACATTAACATAGTCGCTCCAGGGTCTTTTTAGGGTGCTGTAGATCCGGTTGTAGGTATGGAGTACCCAGAGATAGTTAGCAATAAACTCCAAAGGCTTGTTCAGCCCGATAATCGCTTTGCTAAAAGCGGTTTTGGCATAAGCCCCAGCCCCGGCCAGGGTAGCTGTGATCCGGTCTTCACCCGATGCTTCCATTAATTTATGCAGTGCCAGTGTGGCATAACCTCCTTCGGAGTAACCCATCAGGTAGAGTTGATCACTCTTTTCGATTTTTTGCACTTCCAAAAACTCCTCCACAGCCTTAAGCATATCGTAACTGGCAGCCGCAAGCGACTTTCCGTGTTCGTAGGGGTGGGGCTGATCGGATGAGGCTCCGTAACCTAAATAATCGGGCATGGACACGATCAACCCTGTTGCCGAAAAAATAGCCATCACACCGTACTCACCGATCCCAAAGTTGGTAATGTTGGAGGGAACACTGCTTTCATCGGTTATGGTCCCGTGCTGATAGGAGAGTAGGGGCAGGGGCTTTTCCAATTTTGGAAACATCACCACGCCTGAAGCCTCGGTTTCTTTTCCCGCTACTGTTTTGGTTTTGTAAACGATCTTATGGACTTCTATATCGTATATGTCGCGCCCTTGACCCGATTGAGAAATTAATCCTAAAAAACCGCCAGTGACCACTTTATCGTATTTATTTAAAAGATTTGAGGAAACCAGATACTCATGCGTGATCTTGGGTTCTTCAATTTTTTCGGCTTCCTTTGAACATTGGACCAAAAGGAGCAGCAGGACAATAAAAATTGTTTTTTTTAATGGATTCGGGTTTTTATAGTTTGTCATTTGCGGATGATTAATTATGATCTTTTTCTGTTTTGGATGTAAAGTCTCCTCAACAGCGGGTTTGACTTGATTAATGTGTTATGCGTAAAGTTTTTACAGATGTAGCTGACTGTATTACTGGTGATCCTTTTGTTGTTGTGGTTTCTCATATAACTGTCTACTCTCTTTTCCAGGCAACTTTCCTTTTTGCTTCAAAACTTTTCATTTTCAATTGGACATAAACCATCTTGGGGTGATAGGGCCTGAACCACTCCCAATGTTCTTCCAAAACATAACTTTTGTTTTCCCCGCTAAAGGTCTGGTCTGCCTCAACAATAGCAAAATAATCTAATGTATCGTAAAGGTATTTCAGTCTGATCTCAAGTAGATCCAGTTCGTTAAAAAAGGTAAAACAATCTATTACATTGTTTTTCATGGTATTAGACAAGGGGGTGATCTGTGTAAAATTAACAATTTTACCCAATATTCTTTGTTCCTCTTTTCCGGCCTTGGCTAGTAAATTGCAACTTAGCTTGCCCTCCAACCTCAAGTGGTTTGTCTAAATCGATTTTCCATTGCCTAATTCTTTTACAACTATACTTTGATAATGAAGTAGATTTAATATCATAAAATTCCTACAATATTTGGAAACTAAAACCCTAAATAGAGCTTTTTTAATATGGATATTTCTTTATAAACTATTACTAGCAGTAGAATTTTAGATACTTCCCAAAGCCATTTTTAGGGCTCTTAGTGGAACTTGCATGGGGATCTCTTGGGTATCAAGTTGGTTAAACCAAGTCATTTGCCGTTTGGCGTAGCGGCGGGTATTTTTTTGGATTTCTGCGATGGTTTCTTTAAGGGAGTATTTACCGTCAAAGTGGTCAAACCATTCGCGGTATCCTACGGTTTGAAGTGCCGGTAGGTTTTTGTAAGAGTAAAGGCTTTGGGCCTCTTTTTCCAGTCCGGCCTTGACCATATGTTCCACCCGGCGGTTGATCCGATCATAGAGCTGTTCACGGGGCAACTTTAACAGCAGGGTTCGGGAGGCAAAAGGATGTTTTTTGGGAGATTGTCCCAAAAAGGAGGAATAAGGCTTTTGGCTGGTTTCGCATACTTCCAAAGCCCGTATAAGTCTACTGGGATTGTTTAGGTCTACTGTTTTATAGTATTGGGGGTCTTTTTCTTTGAGTCGTTTTTGGAGGCCTTCCAGACCATCTTTTTGATGGATTAATTTTACTTTGGTGGCGGCCTTGGGATCAATTTCGGGAAATTCATCCAGCCCTTCCATCAGTGCTTTGGCATAAAGGCCCGAACCTCCCACCATAACCACTTGATGGTGTTTTTGAAACAGCCGTTCCAAGAGTTCCAAACCCTCCTTTTCAAAAGCTCCGGCATCAAAGGGTTGGTGGATGCTTTTGTTTTGGATAAAGTGATGGGGTATGCCTGCTCTTTCCTCCTCGGAGGGAACTGCGGTGCCTATGGTCATTTCTCGGTAACACTGCCGTGCATCACAGGAGATGATCTCTGTATTTAGTGCTTCTGCCAAGGCGATGCTCAGTGCGGTTTTCCCAACAGCCGTAGGTCCGGCGATATAGAGCAGTTGTTTATTCGACATCGTTGAGGATTTCACCGCATTGATGGCAATATTTGGCCTCGTCTTTGTGTTGGGTGGTCATGCAGTGTGGGCAGGCTTGGGTGTTGTAGTCGATGTTAAACGCCTGAGAGGTGAATTCGGCCGAGACGATACCCGTAGGTACGGCGATGATGCCATAGCCCAATACCATGATGACGGAGGCGATGAATTGCCCTAAAGGACTGGAGGGCGCAATGTCGCCATAACCCACTGTGGTTAGGGTAACGATACACCAATAGATGCTCCGGGGGATGCTGGTAAAACCACTCTCATCGTCCTCAACCATATACATGATGGTACCAAAAATGATACATAAGATTACCACGCTAAACATAAAGACCAATATTTTGGTTTTGCTGCGGGCAAGGGCTTTGACCAGGGAGTTGGATTCTCCTACAAAGTGGGTAAGTTTGAGAATTCTAAAAACCCTGAGCAGGCGAAGGGCTCTGAGGGCAAGCATGGACTGGGTACCCACAAAAAACAGAGAGATGTATTTGGGTACGGTAGAGACAAAATCGATGATACCGTAGGCACTGAAAATGTATTTGGAAGGCTTGTTGATGGATATGATCCGCAATACATATTCTACCGTAAAGATGATGGTAATGATCCACTCGGCAATATTGAGCTGGTCATGGTATTTTTGACCGATCTGATCAACGCTTTCCAAGGCGACCAGTACCACACTGGAAAGAATAAAGATGAGCAAGACTACATCAAATACTTTGCCGGCAAGGGTATCGGCCTCGTAGATGATCTCATGCAGTCGGTGTTTGAAATTTTTATAACTCAATGGGTTGGCGTTAATGAGAACTGACTTCGGTTGCTCCCAAAGGTATTAGTTTTCTGAATTTATTTTTTTTGATGTGGGCCAGGATCAGGGCGCGACAATCCGAATTGTCCTCCATGGCGATCATGCGCTTAAGGATCTTTTCCTTATTGTTGATTTGGTGATTCAACTCATAAAAACCATATCCTTTAAAGAACTGTTTTTCAACATATATAAAGCTATACTCTCCATCTTTTCTTCCATTTTCTATCATTAGGAAATCATCGTGAGGATAGTTGTTTTTATCCCGGAGTTGGTTGAGTCTTTTGTTATAATTTTGTGGGTCTTCTTCCTCCAAACAAGCCCCTTTGCATTGATTGTTTTTGTAGGCATAACAAGCCCCGTCAGTATCCTTAAGACAGGAATATTTATAACAGAGTTGGTGGGCTTCCATCCACTGGGTCATGATGTGTTTGGCGACCCGGCCGTTTTTAAAGACCACGAGGTAGTCCCTCCCATTGCGCACTTGTTCCAAAGTGAGTTGGTGGTAGGGTGTTTCTTTGTCAATACGGATGCCCATAGGGTAGAGGCGGTAGCGTCCGTCTTTATTGATCCGGGGTTGGTTTTTTTTGATTTCGTGTTGCTCTTTGAGCAGGGCAATGAGTTCACTGCCGGTGGTTTCAAAATTGACTTTATGGAGTTTTTTTTGAATTTTCTTCGATTTGCGATCCGTCCCTGTCAGGTGGGTTCTTACCCTTTTTTGAATGTTTTTGCTTTTTCCGATATAGAGGACATCTCCCACGTTATTATGCAGATAGTAGACTCCTGTTGTTGTAGGTAATTCTTCGATAATGGAAAGGTATTTGGAGGGGACTTGATGGGTGTGCAGGGCTTTGATCCGGGATTTGAGGATCTGTTTGTTGCTGTCTTTTTCGAGCAGCAGTTCAAAAAGCTTTACGGTGGCCAAAGCGTCTCCCTGTGCCCGGTGTCGATCACTGATGGGGATGCCTAAGGAGCGAACGAGTTTGCCCAGTTTGTAGGACTCCATCCCCGGCAGTAGTTCTTGGGACAGGGAAACGGTACAGAGGGAGTTTCTCTCAAAGTTGTATCCCAATCGCTTGAATTCGGTTCTGAGGATGCGGTAGTCAAAATCGGTGTTGTGGGCCACAATAAGGCAATTTTCGGTGATCTCGATGATGCGTTTGGCCACCTCAAAAAACCGCGGAGCACTGCGCAACATTTGGCCGTTGATACCCGTAAGCTTTTCAACAAAAGGCTGGATGGCCCTTTCGGGGTTGATCAGACTGATGAATTGGTCGGTTACTTGCAGTCCATCGTGTTGATAGATGGCAATTTCTGTAATGCCTTCTTCATTGTACTTCCCTCCGGTGGTTTCAATATCTAAAATGGCAT
>CAJXEG010000025.1 GCA_913052425.1 uncultured Flavobacteriaceae bacterium
TCCCCAGACGTTGGTGGCTGAATTAATGATGATTTCTGAGGACTCGTCTTTGGGGTAGGAATACATGGTGTATGTACCGGCTTTAATTTCGGAGGCTCCCAATTTAATAGACTTATAAAGTCTAATCTCTGTTGCTTCATTAGCTCCAGTTCTCCAAATCTCATAGGTGGGAACGACATCCTCTAAATTTCTTCCTCTCAACTGAGGTCGGCTGTAAGTTATTACGATAGCCTTGTCCGTAACTCTGTTGGAGGGAGGATAAAATACGCGATCCATGGGGCTTTTATCCAAACCTTTAAAATCTTGAGCGTGGGCCATGGTAGCTATAGCTGCAAGAATGAAAACTGATAATTTCTTCATTGAATAATTTATTGAGTTAAAAATTAGTTGTTGCAAACCATTTCAACACCACAACATGAGGGTGATTTTATTTTTCCTTCACATTCGGGACATCTTGAAACTTGGACTTCAGTTCCATCGTCTAACTTTAGGATATCATCAACTAAAGCTTTATCACATTTGGCGCAACTTGCATTGACAGCCATGTCGCAGTTATTACATTCGTATGTTGCCATGATTTTTTTTTAAAGGTAGTAAGTTTTAAGAAATTTTGAAGATATATTATTTATTTTGATCATTTAACCTCAAAAGATGTTTTTCCGGCAGGAAAATCTTTTAGATGAAAATATCCTTTCTCAGCCTTTTTTTGCCTGGGTTGTCCGTTGATATATAGCTTTTTCTCACCTTTCAAAGCAGGAATCATCAGGTCTCCTGTAACCCCTCCCGGTAGGTTGACCTTCATCGCAAAAGTGTTGTCGGTTTGACGACACTCAAGCTCGACTGTTCCTGTGATAAAACTGGTTTTTAGGATTGCGAATTCAAGGGTGCCTATTTTGGGGTGTATTTTAATTTTTTGCGCTCCAGAGGTCAGGGGGGCTACTCCCATCATCTTTCTGACAATAATATTGGCAGGTGCACCGCCCCAGGCGTGGTTCAAATCCAAATTGGGTTTATACCTTTTGTCCCATGCCTCCATGGTGATGGTTGATCCATATCGGATCATGTTGTACCAGCTTCTTTCTGTTTTTGCGGCCATAAGGCCTATGGCATGATCCGCACCGCCATAATCAAAAAGCCCCTCCAGTAAAATTTGTGAGCCATAGACACTACAGGACATGTTTTTTTGCGCTACATAAGTCACTACATTTTCTATGTCCTTTTGCGGGATCAGCCCAAAAGTCAGCGCAAACATATTGGCGTGTTGAGATTTGTGGTCTGTATCTTCCCCATCATTGATCAAACCATTGTTTTTATCCTGAAAGGTTTCCAGATATGCTTTTTTGACTTTTTCACTGCGTGTTTGAAATAAGCTTAGATCCTCCTTTTGATCTAGATCAAGGGCAATTTCTTCCATTATTTTCAAAGCCCCATAATACAAGGCATTGACCACTGCATTGTAGGTTTGATAAACATAACCATCGTTTTCTCCCGGATGTTCTTTTTCTGTTCCTGTAAAATGCTTTAGGTTCTCATAACCACCGGGAGGCTGGTCCTGAGGCCAGTCGACAATGTCTCTTAGGTTGTTGTTTTTTCCCCAATGATTTTTGTGTAATTTTTTAAAAAAGGCGTCCGTTTGTTTTCCGGTCAAAGTGCTGATGAGACCTGTCTCATCCGACAAGTCCATCAGTGTTTTGATTTTTAGTTCCTCATAATATTTTTCAATGAAGCGATTGTCTCCGGTATAGAGATAATCATACCAGGCCATCAGAATATTATAAAGGGTCCATTCGGTGGGCCATGTAGGATTGAACAATAAGTGCTTCATGCTGCCTCTGGCAATTCCATACTCAGCGTCTACAGCATAGTGAGAAAGTTGATTGATAAAAGCATCGGCTTCATAAGGGATTCGCTCTCTGTCTCCATCTACATAATAGCCACAGAAACTGGTAGCTTTCATAGAATATTTACAAAAATCCCAAACTTGGTTTAAAACTTCATCACTTGAAACAAAAGATGAGGCAGATTCCTCAAAAGTATAATTGATCATCGTCCTGACGGCTTGAGGGGCTTTTAAATCACCGCCATAACCTTTGACCTCGACAAATCGGAAAGGGTAAACCTCTCCGATATAGTCCGGCATTTTTATCATAAAACGGTTACTGGCCCTTTTCTTGTTTTCCGGCCAAGGGATTTCATACCAGTGTGTTCCCGGTTTTAATTTTAAGTAGGTTTGATAATATCTGATGTTCCTACCTGCTTGAGCATCAATCGATAAAGTGTTTTTTTGTTTCATCTCACCTACACTGACCAGAATTGAATCTTCCTTTGATGAATTCAATTCGATTTTAAGCTTAGCAAAAGCAGCTTTTCTAAAATCAAGAAAATAGCTTCCATCTATTTTTTTGGTGAGCTCTGGAAATTCGTCCGAAGCGACCAGTGGTTCTTGTGAAAATTTTTCAGGCGATGCATTGGGGTCGATCACAAATGCTTGAGGTTCTGAATAGCCAGAACTTTGATCCTCATTTTCCCAATATCGGACTTTCCAGTAATATACCTTGTTTTTTTGAAGTGGATTGCCTTTGTATAGGGTTGAGGATTGGTGGCTGTATATTTTACCACTGTCCCAGTGATCGCCTTTGTTTTGTTTTAATAATTCTCGGTTGCTGCTTAGCAAGATCTGATATGCGATGGTGTTTTGAGATCTATCGTCCAGAATCCAATTAAAGAGTGGGTTTTCAGATTGAATTTTTGCAATTTCGTACCGCCCCTTTGTCAACACATCGTTTTGGAGTATAAGGGATTGTTTTTTTCCATTAAGTCCTACATAATCTGCATTACGCATCAAATCGGTTCTCAAACCTTTGGGTAGAATATTTTCTTCTCCACAGCCCAGAAAGAGCAATACAATGAATGGAATTAATAGGGAATAGAATGTTTTCAATTTCAATGCTATTTAATTTTTATTTCTGATACAATTCTTTAAACTTAATGGCAAACCTTTTACCCAAAACCTCAAGACTTTTATGGTCGTAATGCGTACCGTCATATGTTGAGGTTCCGGCAGACTTTACCGATGCTCCATGGGGGATTTCGGTATTGAGTCTGTCTAGCATTTTTTTAAAATCTTCATTTTCAGGCCGGTTTTTATTTAGTTCAGAGGCAATGAATATCATTTTTTCATTATTAAACTCCTTTCTCAAAGTGTAAATTATAGATTTGAGTTTTTTGAAGTAGATGGCAAATTTTGGATCTTTATCCCCTAGATTGCCTTCTCCTTGAAGCCAAAAGGTAGCAATTATCTTTCCCTGATCACCAATTGCGAATTTGCCCCTTCTTAGGGCTTCCTTAAAGAAACGGGTTCCAGGTATCCATTGATCAATTTTGGTCCCCCCTCTAGCATTTACGATTAACCCTAGGGGGTTAATGTCGCCATCAGCGATTACTTCCTTGGCGAAAGAATGCCCCAAATTGAATCTTTGCATACTGGCCTCTTTTCTTATCGAAGAGTAAATATTTAGGGGGCTTTTTAGTGGAACCCATTGATTGAGACTGTCGAGCAGAAAAGCATTTTTAACGACTTGGTAGTCTTGCTTAGTCATTTCAGCTCGCCCTGCCATATTTGATTGGCCGATTAGTAAAATAATTTCTTTAGGCTCTTCTTTTGGTGATTGGGCATTAATCTGAAAACCCAAAATTAAAAGTGTATAATTCAAAAAGCACTTTCCAACGTTTTTTAATTTTATTTTCATGTTAGAAATAATGCTTTTACGATTCTGTAGGATTTTTGTTACTTCTTAATCAAAGTATTTGTTTTTTCCATTTTGCTTTAATATTTCAAAACGGTCAAATAATTCCCCTGTAGCAGTAAAAGATCGATATATCAATCGGTCTCCGTCAATAGAAATGTGTTGGAATAATTGAATGCGTTCTCCAGTTTTACCTTGAGTTGCTCCAAATTCATCCCAACCTGTTTTATTGACAGAGTACATTTTACCTCCACTAACAGATACTACATATACTGGTCCTATAATGTTTTGATTCTTAACATCATTTTTAACGACGATGGGTTTCTCATAAATAGCACCCCTAGCATAGGTATGGTCATGGCCTTGAAGGGCCAGATCAACATTATATTCCTCAAAAATAGGCTGCCACAGTAATCTTAGTTCTGAGTTATCTCTACCTGTAGATGCAGAAAATACAGGATGATGATAAGTAACTACTACCCATTTTTTATCATTACTCTTTAAAACATCCTTCAGCCATTTAGCTTGACGCTTTATAGCAATATTACTATTAAGAGCTATTATTTTTAAATCTGGATAATCTACATAATAACAGGTTTTTTCCAATCCTTTGGGACCATTTTTTGGAAAACCGAATTGAGCATTCCATTGAACAGAAAGTACTTCATTCTGTGAAAATAAACTTCCATCAAGATAGCGATACTCATGATTTCCTGGGACTGCAATAGCTGGTATTTCACTATGAATAAAACTTCCAGCCGCAAACCATTCATTCCAATCAGTCTCCTCATGACCATCATCAACTAAATCACCTGCATGGATAAAAAAATCAGCATTAGGAGCTGTTTTGTATGCATTCCTAATTACTCTGGACCATAATTCTAAAATATAATTTTGAGCATCTCCTACATATAAAAAAGAAATTGGAGTAGGCTGATTATTAGCAGTTTTAAAATGATGCCATTCACTTTTAAAATGATAATTACCAACTCTATATGCATAAAGAGTGTTAGGTGCTAACTGATCGATTTGAACTTCAAAATATGAAGCTTTAAATCCATCTTTGTATGCTTGCTCAGAATCTACTACAGTTCTTTCTGCTTTATATTTTTTGCTATTTTTTTTAAAGTAGGGGCCAGGTCCAGCAACTGCAAGCTCAACATAACCTATTTTATTACTGGCCTCAGTCCTCCAATTAATTCCAACTGTTCTCGAGGGGTCTTCAGTTGCACTTAAAACAACATGGTCTGGAAATTTTGTTGGAGACGCCCACTCTTTAACGATTTCATTTATTTCTTTTTTTGTAGTCTGTGAGTTACTCAGTCCAACTGTGAAAAGAAAAATACCAACGAAAATTTTTTTATTTAACATAATATAAGTGATTGTTTAACTAGTATATAAAATAAACCGCCAACGAAATTGTTAAACTCGATAGCGGTTTTATTTACATATGATAATTTTAGAAACTAGCAATATCGATTGATTTATACCAGATTTCCATCTCTCTTTTGCTATGAAGCTGGATACCAACTGGACCATTAAGATTTGCATCTTCCATAGTATAATCCATCACTTGTTCCCCATTTAACCATACTCTGTAGCGGTTACCTATAGCTTCAGCAACCATGTTATTCCAGTCGTTCATTTTGAGGAGTGATTTAACTTTAGTCGCTTCCTTCGGATATCCTTTTTTTGGAATGTAGGGAGAACCAGTCATATCTCTTTTTAATGAACCTGATACGCCTATTTGAATTTGAGGATTTAAATGGTCACTTCCTCTCATAAAAATTCCAGAGTCTATATTACCTTCGATGAATTTAAAATCAAGACGAACTCTAAAGTTTTCGAACGAATTCTTGGTCCACAGTGTTGAACCTATTTCATCTGGGCCATTTTTTACTTTCAAAAGATTATCTTCAACAGACCACCATATGTTGTCATTCAGATCAATTTCCTTTACAATAACACCATCAGCCTCTCCTCTTCTGGTTTTTATAACCCATTGAGAAAGATCTGATCCGTCGAAATAAGTCTTATATTTATTATCGACTAGTGAAAATTTACTAATGTCTTTTGGATCAAGAATTGAACCATTATGTACCAACATTCTATAATGAAATGTTACTGACTCTCCATTTTGCAAAGAAAAATTCAGAGCTTCTTTCCCTTTTGAAAAAACTTCTTGACCTAAGGGGTTGGCCGAAAAAAGACCGTAGTCTCTGGCATGCCAATAGGTGGGATAGCCCACATTTTTAGGGTTGTCCATGATGGTGATGGAAACGGGTTCTTCCTTTATTGTGCTGTAGAGTTTTACCCATTCGGCACGGGTTCCCCAAACGTCATTACCTTCCAATCCTTCACTGCTGAGGTAGTTCCCATTAACTCCCGTATTGTCCAATACCTTTACCTCTGTCGGATTGCCTTGTGCATCGACAAAAATTGCCGGTTTTTTGGCGGGTAATTCCATAGCACGGGTTACACGAACGCCAAAAACTCCTTCTTTGTTGTCTTTAAAAGAAATGTCTTGAAGTGCGGTAAGTGTTGTGTACCGATCAACAATTCTGGTGTTGCCCTCTTGCGAGAATTTAAAAACGGTAGTTTCATCCAGCATGGATTCACCTGCAGTACTTTGCCAACTGCTTTTGGTAGTAAGACTGCCTTGTTCTTGATTTATTTTAACAATTTCACTGTGTACAATCTTACCGTAGTCTTCCAATTTTTCTTTTGGAATGGCATCAGAGTTGTTCCAGAAGTCCAATCCATTAACGTCTCCATAGTTAAACCAATGACCCATATGATGGGGGTGGTCAACACGTTCACCCGGTTGAGGGTCAATGGGAAAACCTCTTGTAAGTGTTTTGCCACTGGCGGTAACCAAAGGAAAAAGAACGGGTTTGGGAAGTGAAGCTTGATAATGGTAACTGGTAAATAGCGTACCATTAAGTTGTACGTCAACTTTTTGGTTTGCTGTATCGTTTACAAAAACAACCGAAGCAGATTCCGCTTCGGTAGTTTTAGGTTGTCCTTTGCATGAATTCATTGCGACGCTCAGGATTATCATTAAAGTAAAAGCCCTAATCATAGTGCTGTATTAGTATTTGAATATTTTTCCACCAGCCAATACCTCTTGATTTTTTTCATCGAAAGTGGCTTTAAGCCCTGTTCTCATGGATGCTGTAGTCATGATGTTGGCAATTGAGTGGTTGTACCCAGCTTCAACCGGTGCATTGGTTTTTGCTCTGGAACGGACGCATTCCAGCCAGTTGAGCATGTGATTAGAAGTCATGTTATCCACTCCGGTATTGGCAGAAGTAACCACCTTAGTATCGATTTCAGACAATGAAAATTCTTTCAATTGATTGGGTTTCATGTTCATTCCACTAGAATAACGTTCTGTAAGTCCACCGTTGGGTGTTACTTTGTTGGTCTTCATGTTTAGTTCACCTCCATTGGAGTAATAAATTTCTTTGGTTCCTCCTGCAGAGTTGGTAAAGCGAGAAGAATAGACCACTTGAAATCCGGAGTTCGTATCATCCAAGGGGCCATAATCGAATACTGCGGTCATGGTATCAAAGTTGGTTCGACCATCTTTCCAAAGGTAGATACCACCATTGGCAGCTACACTTCTTGGATGCTCTAGGCCTGAAAACCAGTGAACAGTATCAATCTGGTGCGCCATCCACTGTCCAGGGATACCCGAGGATAATGGCCAGAACAAACGATATTCTAAGTATTTTCTTGGATCCCATTTTTGGTAAGGACGGTTCATTAGGTATCTTTTCCAATCCACATCAGATTCCTTGATGTCTTTTACTTTATTGGGATATACTCTCCATCTCCCGGGTTGGTTTACGTTCCAAGTCATCTCGACCATAACCACATCTCCAAAAGCTCCCGATTTCATATACTTGTCGGCAGCATGGTAGTTTTTCCCACTTCTGCGTTGTGATCCTACTTGAAGAATAATACCCGCATCATTGGCAGCTTTCTTTCCTAACCTGGCATCTTCCATGGTTTCGGCAAAAGGCTTTTCTACATAAACGTCTTTTTTGGCATTGGCAGCCTGAACGGTATGAAGGGCGTGCTGGAAATCAGCAGTCGAAATGATGACAGCGTCAATTTGATTTTTGTCATACATTTCCTCATTATTTCTCCATGTTTCGATTTTGTTGCCGGTTGTTTTTTCCAGAAACGCTTTTCCCTCGTCTCTCCTTCTGTTCCAAATGTCAGAAACACCTACAATCTGGCAGTTTTGTTGTTTTGTATGTTGTTGAAAAGCGGGAATAAGCGAACCTTTGGCTCGACCTGAAAACCCAACGATTCCAACGTTAAGACGATCATTGGAGCCAATAATTCTTCTGTAACTCTGGGCACTCATCGCAGTGCTAGCAGCGCTAACACCACTTACCCCGGCAATTACCCCAGCCGAAACAAGAGAGGCATCTTTGATAAATTTCCTTCTGTTTAAATCCATTATTGTATTAATTTTAGTTGAATATACTTTTTGTGTGCGTACACATGTATCATACCAAAAATATAATTTTTTTTGAATATTGCTACCTAATTAAGTTATTAAATACCCTAATATTTCAATAAATAAGATTACCTGACCTTACTCGAAGTTCCGTTAAGCTCGTTTAGCCCATGATTTAGAACCCTAACAACATATTTGTTTGTGTCGGAATCAATAAGATTTTGTGATTGTTTTTCCAAAACTTTAAGCGCATTCTGAAAATCATCCAACACCAAAGCTGTTTGTAATCGCGTCCACTCGTTTTCTGCTTTTAATCCGCTGGATAATACTTTCATCAATTCTTTGGAGGGGGATTTATGCTTGAGTAATGCCCGAGCAGCACTAATACTTACATTGATAACGGAATCATTGAGTTTTTGGTTTAAACGGTCGATAGTGGCCTTTTTAATCTTTTTATCCAGATTGTAAAGCCCTTGCCCTGCCCAATATCGAATGGCTTCATTGGGGTGATTTAACCCTTTAAACAATATATTTTCATTTGCTGTTGAGGATATCAACAACAATTCATCATAAAAATCTTCTTGTGTCCTAATCCATTTGTAAATGGATTGATCGTTCTTTTCTTCCCAGTTTCTCATTATGGCCTCTGGAATTAGTCCAACGTCCAGTACTTGTTTCATCCATTGATCGTGAACGGCTCTAAGCCTTGCCAACTCTTCTTTCATTCTTGGATCATTGGCTAAGTCATTAAATTCCATTGGATCTTTACTCAAATCAAACAAGGATTCAGCGGGTTTTGTGGACGCAACGAGTTGCTGTCCTTCTGGCTTTAGCGCCCCTTCTTTTTCAGCCTTTCTTAGTTCTGTCATCAAAGGGCCTCCTTCGGGGGTATTCATGTATTGTATAAATGATTTTTTGGGTTCGTAGTAACGGAGGTATTTAAATCTTTTACTTCTGACCCCTCTTTGGATGTCATAGCGTTCATCCATTCTGCCTCTGGCCAAGAATACATAATCTCTTTCCAGTTTTAGATTTTTTCCCAAAAAAGCTTGCCCTTGCATGCTCTTTGGAATTTGAGCACCTGCCAGCTCAATGGCGGTTGGGGCCAAGTCGATAAAACTGATTAATTGATCTACTTCGCTTCCCGGTTCAGCGGGATACAACTCTTTGTATTGTTCCGGAATATAAACGATAAAAGGTACTTTTACCCCTGTGTCAAACAGCCATCTTTTGTGTCTAGGTAGACCTGTACCGTGGTCGGAATAAAAAAAGACGATGGTGTTTTTACTTTCCCCGGCCTCTTCGAGTTCTTGGAGTAGTTTTTCCACTACAGCATCCATTGTGGCAATATTGTCATAATGACGTGTCAGTAATCTTCTTACTTCGGGCGTGTCTGGATAGTAGGGGGGAACTGCTATTTTTTCGGGAACTGTTCTCAAGTGCTCAGGAAGGTCTTGGGTTAGTCGTTCGTGTTTTTCTTGATTGTTGATGCAGCTTTCATGCGTCATGGTCAAATTGAAAATTGAAAAGAAAGGGGTGTTTTTATTGGGTCTTTTTTTCCAATGAGCAGTTTTGCTGGATTCATCCCAGATTTCTCTTTTCAAATTAAAATTATAGTCCTCTTTGTTGTTGTTGGTGCAGTAATATCCAGCACTTCTCAACACCTCTGGGTAGAGTTTGATTTCTGTTGGAATTCTTCCCGAGCTTTTCATGGTATTGGAAAAAGAACGCATGTGAAGTGTACCCAGAGATGAGGGATACATTCCTGTGATTATGGCGTTTCGTGCAGGTGCACAAACGGGTGCATTGGCAATGGCATGATTGTAACGAAATCCTTTTGAGGCCAGGGCATCCAAAGTTGGTGTATGGGCCAATGGGTCTCCATAGCAACCCAGATCGGGGCTGATGTCTTCCACGGTAATCCACAAAATATTTGGGGGTTTTTTTTCTCCTTCCGTGGGGTTGGAACAGCCCAAAAAGAGTGAGCAGTTAAAAAAAAGAAAAAACATTAGGCTAGGTTGGCGCATCATATCAAAAATCAAAATCATCTTTTGGTAATTTTAAACTGGGCGGCCCAATCTTTATAGAGCGATTTTAGTTGTGCTGCTTTTTCTTTATCCTTGTCAATAAGGTTGATTTCCTCAACGGGGTCAGTTTCCAAATTGTACAACTCCCAGACTTCCTTATGTGCTACTAATTTCCAACTCCCATCCCTTACTGCTTTTCCATGTCTCCATTGCCAAAATATTGGGGCATCTCTTTTAAAGGATGAGTCCCCCAATAATTGAGGCAAAAAACTTTTTCCAGGGCTGGGAAAAATTGTATAACCATTTAAATGCTGAGGATAGCTTGCCCCTATCAGTTCCTGTAGGGTAGGAAGGAAATCAATAAAATGTACAGGTTTGTGGGATATAAAGCCTTTATTTTTTATTTTTTCTGGCCAATAGGCGATCAATGGGGTTTTTATACCCCCTTCATGACTCCAGTTTTTATATTCTCTGTAAGGTGTATTACTCACATTAGCCCAGTTTTTTCCCAAGGACTTCCAGTTGGTAGAGGTGCCAATTTCTCCGGTTCCTTCCGGGATATTGACTACCTCGCTCGATCCTCCATTATCAGAGGTAAAAATAATAAGCGTGTTGTTAAGCTTTCCCTGCTGTTTTAGCTTTTTCAGTATTCTGCCAATGTTCTGATCCAAACGATCAATCATGGCAGCATATACGGCCATGGTTCTGCTTTCCTCGGCTTTTTCTGCTGCGGTCAGGCTGTCCCAATCGGAGTGTTCAGATTTTGATAATACTGCATTTTTGGGAAGCACGCCCAATAGTTTTTGTTTTTTGAATCGTTTTTTTCTTATTGCTTCATATCCCTCTTTATAACGGTCATTATACTTTTCAATGTCTTTTGGCCAAGCCATGAGGGGGTCATGAGGAGCGGTGTAGGACAGGTAAAGGAAAAAAGGTTTTTCGTGTTTGATTTGATCCATCCAATCAAGAGCATAATTTGTAAAAATATCGGTGGTATAGAATTCTTTGGATTTGGGTGTATATGGATTGTAAACTTCGCCTTCGATTACCCAATTTCGGTAGGTAACGGGTGTATTTTTAAGTCCTTTTTGGGCCGGTTGTCCCTCACCCTCTCTTTTAATTCCTGGGTTAAAATGATTGGCTGCGCCATCTAACAGTCCACTGTAATGATCAAAACCTCTGTCCACAGGGTTTTCTGTGCTATGGTGTTTACCCGACCAAAGGGTAGTGTAACCCGACGATTGAAACAACTCTCCCAGTGTAATCGCATTACGCATAGGCTGCCTAAAACTTTCGTGGTACCCCATTTGCTGGGAATACAATCCCGTGAGCAGGGCAGCCCTGGAGGGAAAGCATTTAGA
>CAJXEG010000026.1 GCA_913052425.1 uncultured Flavobacteriaceae bacterium
AATGACGGGTCAACAATTGAACTGAACTCTTGCCTTGATTTTCTATTTCAATTCGATAAGTAAAAGCATAGTGAAGAACGTTGTCTTTTAGAAAACTCCCCTCATAATCCGTTTCCACTGAGATTTTGATGCCTCTTGTTACTTGTTGAATCATTAAATTAATTTAAAAATTAGAGTAGCCAATATAATTAAAATTGCTGTGATTGTCAACTGAAAAAGTTAAATAAAACCTTATCAATCAATAATTTCAAAAGATGAAGTTTCCCCCACACCAATCAAAGAATCGTACTGATTTCCAAAAAATCTGTAGTAAACCAAAATCAAATATCGATTTTCGGTCAGGGCATGAGAACCACAAATGGCATTTAAAAGTTCGGACTGTGGTGTTTTGGCCACGAATTTATAGTTGTATATTCCTTGCTTGAGCAACATCACCCCTTCATAAATTTCCAAGGAGGGATTGTAATACATTTTATTTTCCTCCTCCAACTCATAATTGTTGAATTTCCCATAAACATAAATTTCTTGGTCTTTTAACAAGGTGGGGGCAGACAAACTAAAATGAACCCAACTATAGTCCGCTTCAATAGCCCCATTCTCTGACCCTTGAAGGGTCTGGATGACGAAATCTCCGTTGAGGTCTTGGGTAAAGCTGTAGGGGTATCCCCTGCGCAGAAAGTTTGTAG
Source organism: uncultured Flavobacteriaceae bacterium (assembly GCA_913052425.1). The sequence goes on from CAJXEG010000026.1 coordinate 687, forward strand.
TCAGGTAAGATTCATACAAACGATTCAGTTCCACCATGCTAACATTGGCACTGGTAACTTGAATGTTCCTGGTACTAAAAAAAAGGTATTCATTACCCCCCTCAAATCTACTTTCTGCGTCATAGCGGTATTCCAAACGACCGCCGTTGTTGTATTGTGGCTTCAGATGGTTTAGGGAGGTATTCCATTGTTCATTTTGGAGGATGGTGACGTGCAATTGGTTTTGAGGATCACGAAAATATTCTCCCCGTGGTGGACTAACGGAAAATTGAACACTTTGGTGGGTTTGGTAATATTTCAGATCACGAGGTCTGAAAACGCCTGCATTTACTGTAGCTCCATCTTCATAAATCACAAATTTTCTGGAAAAAACAATTTCATCGGCTTCGTTGTAGATTTCCAAATGGTAGTTACCCGAAATTAAAAACGATGTTTGTTCATTGGGTAAATTGAGTTGATAATGGGTGTAGGGTTGAAGTGTGTTGAAGGAAGTTTGATAGTTTTCAATTCTCAAATTATCAAAACCTTTCAGGTATTCATTTTGAAACAAGTTGGAAGGTGTCCAATCGTGATTAAAGTATTTGACTCTGTAATAGTAATTTCTTTCATCCCCGTTCAGATCGTCGAAGTGCAATTCGAAAGGTGCCCCCAGTTTAACGATGGGAAATTGAATTTCTGAGTCTTGATTTTTAAAAACAACGGATTTTATAGATTGTGCATACATGGTTTTTTGGGGGGGTTGTGCCAAAACCATTTGTATAAAGCTAGCTATAAATACAAAACGTTTAAGCTTTTGATTTTCAATCATACTGTAAAATTATGAATTTAAATGCATTTGGTGGATCTTTCTTAGGCCCCTTGAGTAAAAAGTTAAACGACTATTTAGAATTATTATAAATTATTAAACTTTGCCATTTATTCATTTCAAGGGGTGAGGCTTTATTAGTAAATTTGACAGATTTTAGAAACTTTCATATATGTCTGTAGGCATTCGCATCCGAAGAGGTGCAACAATCCAATTGAAAGGTGAGTCTGAAAAAATCTTATCAGATGCATCCCCTTCCAAAACATTTGCTCTAAAACCCGACAATTTCTTTGGAATTGTCCCCCGACTCATGGTCAAAGAAGGAGAGAAAATTGCACAAGGGGCGCCTGTTTTTCATTCCAAAAAAGATCCGAGGATTTTATTGGTTTCTCCTGTAGCCGGAACGGTCAAAGAGGTCGTTAGGGGAGCCAAAAGAAAAATTTTAAAAATCGTCGTCGAGCAACAAGAGGGCGATATTATTTCTCACAAAATACCTGCAGACAAATCTTTGAGCCGTGAAAGCGTTACCGAGATTTTGTTAAAAAGCGGTGCCTGGCCTTTTATCAAACAAAGGCCTTACGGGATTACTGCCGACCCCGATGCTAATCCAAAGGCCATTTATGTTTCTACCTATGCCTCTGCTCCCTTGGATGTTGACTTTCAGTTTTTACTCAAAAACCACAAGGACGATTTCCAAAAGGGGATTGATGTTCTAAACGCTTTGGCCGACACGCCCGCGGTACTTTCTATAGACGCTACTTTTTCAGGATTTTTTGAAAGCATTAAAGGTGTTGAGTTGTTGCGGATCAACGGGCCCCACCCCGCTGGGAACGTCAGTGTTCAGATGCACAAACACATGCCCATTAACATGGGGGAGAAGGTTTGGGAAGTTCGTCCCGAAGACGTGGTCAACATCGGAAAACTTTTTACCGATGGGCAATACAGTGCCCAGCGAACATTGGCCGTGGCTGGAGAATCGGTTCTACAACCCCAATACATTAAAACTAAAATTGGCGCCCTTATCAGTTCTGTAACAGACATTGCCGGATTTGACAATAGCCTGCAAAACCGTTTTATCAACGGTGATGTTTTAAGCGGAAAGGCTGAAGCTCCCGACGGTCATTTGGACTTTTACAACAACCTGTTGACCATTATCCCCGAAGGAAACCACTACAGAATGTTTGGATGGTTGCCCTTTATGGACAACAAAATCCCCAGCTTGTCAAAAACCTCTTTGTCTTGGTTGTTTGGCAATAAAGGATACAGCGTTGATACCAACATGAACGGTGAAGAACGCGCTTTTGTGGTCACCGGGGAAATGGAAAAAGTTTTTCCAATGGACATTTACCCCATGCAGTTACTCAAAGCCTGTATGGCAGCAGACATCGAAAAAATGGAAGCTTTGGGCATATACGAAGTAATCCCCGAGGACTTCGGATTGATTGACTATGCCAATACCTCCAAAATCGAGGCCCAGGAAATTATCAGAGAAGGAATTGAATTAATGATTAAAGAAGTAGGATAATATTTACAGTATGAGTTTTTTGAGGAAAAAATTAGACGATTTAAAAAGACCTTTTGGCAAAGGTCAAAAATGGGAAAAGTATGCTCCGGCCATTAATGCCTTTGATACTTTTCTTTTTGTACCCAACCATACGACCCATACCGGGGCACACATTCGGGATGCGGTAGATCTCAAAAGAACAATGGTAACGGTCATCATTGCATTGATGCCTGCATTGATCTATGGGATTTACAACACCGGATACCAACACTACATTCAGACCGGAGAGGCTTTTACCTTTATGGATGCATTCATTCATGGCTCATGGAAAATTGTTCCCATGATTATTGTATCCTATGTGGTAGGATTGACCATTGAATTTATTTTTGCCGTCTATCGCGGGCACGAAGTCAATGAGGGTTACCTGGTAACAGGTCTGTTGATCCCCATGATCATGCCTGTGGACATTCCCTTGTGGATGGTTGCCATCTCAGTGGCCTTTGCGGTATTGATTGCCAAAGAAGCTTTTGGGGGAACGGGAATGAACATTTTAAATCCCGCGCTTACCGCCAGAGCCTTTGCATTTTTTGCCTATCCAACCTATATGTCAGGAAACAAAGTTTGGGTTTCGGAAGCCTCCAATATCGATGGGATTTCCGGGGAAACCATTTTGGGAACTTTGGCTGCCGGAGGCAATGTCAACTATAGTTTCTTTGAGATGTTTCAAGGGTCCATACCCGGCTCTATTGCCGAGACTTCAGCCCTGTTTGTCCTGATCGGCGCAGCCATTTTGATTGCCACAGGAGTGGGCAGTTGGAGAATTATGGTAGGAAGTATTCTTGGAGCAGCACTGATAGGCTTTTTGTTTAATCTTTGGGGGGCCAACGCCCTGATGAGCTTTTCGTGGGTCAACCACCTCGTAGTGGGCGGTTTTGCTTTTGGTGTAGTCTTTATGGCCACCGACCCCGTCTCCGCTGCTCAAACCAACAAAGGAAAATGGGTTTATGGAATCCTCGTTGGTGTATTTTGTATTTTGATCAGAGTATTTAACCCTGCCTATCCCGAAGGGGTGATGTTGGCCATACTGTTGATGAATGTTTTTGCTCCCACCATCGACCATTATGTCATACAAGGAAATATAAACAAACGTAAAAAAAGATGGGCTTCAGCCCTTAAAACCGCATAGTCATGAACAGAGACTCCAACGGATATACTTTTATTTTTGCAACGGCAATGGTGCTGGTGGTCGCTACCACTTTGGCCTTTACTGCCAGTTCACTCAAATCCTTACAGGCCGATAATGTCAGAAAGGAAAAAATGCAAAACATACTCTCAACCATTGGTATTCAGACCGACAGAGAGCAGGCAGAAACCCTCTACAAAAAATATATCAACGGAACCCTTGCACTCGATCACATGGGCAATGTTGATGAAGCTGTAGATGCTTTTAAAATCAAGCTCAACAACGAGATCAAGAAACCGGCACAAGACCAACGATTCCCCCTCTACAAAGCGGTGGTGGACAATATGAGTTATTACATCATTCCCCTTCGCGGTTCGGGATTGTGGGATGCCATTTGGGGTTATATCGCCCTAAAGTCCGACATCAACACCATTCAAGGTGCGGTATTTGACCACAAAGGAGAAACCGCAGGACTGGGTGCAGAAATCACCCAGCAATGGTTTATGGATCGATTTAAAGAGGAAAAAGTATTTGATACTTCCGGTCAATTGGTGGGGATCAATGTTTCCAAAACGAACAACGACCCCAAAGATACTGACAAGGACGATCACGAAGTTGACGCCATTTCCGGTGCAACCATCACCGGCGACGGCGTTACTGACATGATCATCGAGCGACTAAAACACTACCTTCCTTATTTTGAAAAGGAAAAATCAACAATGGCCTCGATAAACTAACAAACTATGGCAGACAAAGAAGCAAACCCTTCAAAAAAACCAACGCTTTTTTTCCTCAACAAGGAATCTGAGCCCTTATTTTCCAAAAAGAACAGGGCATTATTGACCGATCCTTTGGACGACAACAACCCCATTACTGTTCAGGTTTTGGGAATTTGTTCTGCCTTGGCGATTACCGTTCAGCTCAAGCCCGCTTTGGTCATGAGCCTTTCTGTGGTAGCAGTAATGGGCGCCAGTAATGTGATCATCTCCCTTCTTAGAAACTTAATTCCCAACAGGATCCGAATCATCGTTCAGTTGGTGGTGGTGGCTTCTATGGTAATTTTGGTCGATCAAATCCTCAGGGCTTATGCTTATGATGTAAGTAAACAGCTTTCCATTTTTATTGGATTGATCATCACCAATTGTATCGTTATGGGCCGCTTGGAAGCCTTTGCACTGGGCAACGGGGTTTGGAAATCTTTCCTTGACGGAATTGGAAACGCTGCGGGTTATGGATTTATCCTTATCGTAGTGGCTTTTTTCAGAGAACTTTTTGGTTCGGGAAAACTCTTTGGATTTCAGGTCATTCCAGATGCCCTTTACGAAATGGGATATGAAAATAACGGTCTGATGTTATTGTCGCCCATGGCCTTGATTACCGTTGGTGTCTTTATCTGGCTTCAACGCGCCCGCAACAGAAAACTCATCGAAAAGAATTAGATCATGGAAGGATATTTAAACTTATTTGTAAAAAGTATTTTTATTGAGAACATGATCTTCGCCTATTTCTTAGGAATGTGTTCCTATTTGGCGGTTTCCAAAACCGTTAAAACGGCAGTAGGTCTTGGCTTTGCGGTTATTTTTGTTTTGGCCATCACGGTTCCAATCAATTTTTTGTTGGACACCTACCTATTGCGTCCCGGGGCTTTACAATGGTTGGATCCCTCCTATGCGGAGATTGATTTAAGCTTTTTGAGCTTTATCATGTTCATTGCCGTTATTGCCTCCATGGTTCAATTGGTAGAAATGATTGTAGAAAAATTTGCTCCTGCACTCTACGGAGCACTGGGGATTTTCCTTCCCTTGATCGCGGTAAATTGTGCCATTCTTGGAGGGTCTTTGTTTATGCAACAAAAAGATTTTTCCGGAGTTACTGAATCTGCAGTTTACGGTTTGGGCTCGGGAGTAGGTTGGTTGTTGGCCATTTTGGCCATCGCAGCCATTCGAGAAAAGATTATTTATTCAAATGTTCCGGCACCACTGCGCGGGCTGGGCATTACCTTTATTATAACAGGTTTGATGGCGTTGGGTTTTATGAGTTTCATGGGGATTAAATTATAGGATATTAAAGATGGATTATTCAGTTATTGTTGCGAGTATTGCGGTTTTTTTGGTCATCACTTTCGTGTTGGTGGGTATGCTTTTGGGAGCCAAGGCAAAATTATTGCCTTCGGGGCCTGTAAGCTTATTGATCAACGGAGATAATGATGTTGAGGTTTCCTCCGGGAGTACCTTGCTTACCACCTTGGGGAATAATAAAATATTTTTGCCCTCTGCTTGTGGAGGTGGAGGAACCTGCATCCAATGCAAGTGCCAGATTCTCGAAGGCGGCGGTGAAATCCTCCCCACCGAGGCACCGCACTTTACACGAAAAGAAATTGCCGAGGGATGGCGTTTGGGATGTCAGGTCAAAGTCAAAGAAAACATGGTCATCCAAGTGCCCGAAGAGGTATTTGGGATCAAAAAATGGGAAGCTACAGTGGTCAGAAACTGGAATGTAGCCTCTTTTATTAAAGAATTTGTGGTGGAGATACCAGAAGCAATGGATTACAAAGCTGGGGGTTATATTCAAATTGAAATACCCAAATGTGAAGTCAACTATAGTGACATTGATATTTCTGCACATCCTGAAGAACATCCCAGTGAACCAGATAAGTTTAAGTTGGAATGGGATAAATTTAATCTTTGGCCTTTAGTGATGAAAAATCCTGAAACAGTAGAGCGTGCCTATTCCATGGCATCATATCCTGCAGAAGGACGTGAGATCATGCTTAACGTCAGAATCGCTACCCCACCATGGGATCGTAACAAAAATGGCTGGATGGATGTCAATCCCGGAATAGCCTCATCCTACATATTTTCAAAAAAAGCTGGGGATAAAGTAACCATTTCCGGTCCTTATGGAGAATTTTTTATCAACCACTCCGAGGCCGAAATGCTCTATGTGGGTGGCGGTGCCGGTATGGCTCCTATGCGTTCTCATTTATATGAGCTCTTTAGAACCCTCAAAACCGGAAGAAAAGTTACTTTTTGGTACGGTGGGCGTTCCAAAAGAGAGCTATTTTATTTAGACCATTTCAGGGCCTTAGAAAAAGATTTCCCCAATTTTAAATTTTACGTCGCTTTGTCTGAACCCATGGAGGAAGACAATTGGAATGTCAAAGAAGCTTTGGACGGAGAGGGTGATGGATTCAAAGGGTTTGTTCATCAGTGTGTGATCGACAACTATCTTAATCACCACGAAGCACCTGAAGATATTGAGGTCTATTTCTGTGGGCCACCCTTGATGAACCAGGCTATTGAAAAAATGGCCGACGACTTTGGTATCCCTCAGGAGAACGTTCGTTTCGACGATTTTGGAGGTTAATGCTTAACGAAACAGAAATTCATCAATTGGCTATGAAAGAGGTGGGAGACCATCTCTCCTTCAAAGGATTTGATTTTTTGGCCGTAAATTCTCAACTGAAAAAAGATCCTCAGTTTGTTTGCCTCAAAGACCAAAAGCTTCATTTTGTTGTCGTCAGAGGATGTTTGTATCCCAACAACCCCAAAAAATTTGATTTTCAATTGATGGAACAAGTCAGAGATCACGGTATCAAATACAAAGCCACCACCTATTTTGCAGGAGTGGGTTTTGCCAATGCCAAGGATTATGAACTGCCTTTAACGAAAAACGACAGATATGCGGTCAATTTTGACGGGCTTCAGATTATGGAATAGCCTTGCGCTCTGTTGGGTCGTTTTTTCCTGTAATCAAATTCCTACAAAAGCGAATTACTTACAGGGTTTTGAGTTGGGTACTTCATACAACATCCAATACATTTCCAATATCCCAGAAGATAAAGTTCAAAAAGGAATTGATTCAATTTTTTATCTAATCAACAAATCTCTATCCACCTATATACCTCAATCCGATATTTCCAAGATTAACAGTGGAGACACCACTGCGGTGGTCGATCATCATTTTAGGGCCGTTTTTGAAAAAGCTACAGAAGTTTGGAAAGCCACAGGCGGCTATTTTGACCCTACCGTTGGGGCGCTGGTCAATGCCTATGGATTTGGGCCCGCAAAGGCGATCAATGAGTTGAACCTCCAACAAAAAGACAGTTTACTGGCACTTACAGGTTGGCAAAAGGTAAAACTCAAGAATGATCATAAGGTAGTGAAGGAATCTCCATTGATTTATATAGATTTTAATGCTTTGGCCAAGGGCTATGTAGTTGATGTGATCGGTGACTACCTTCATCAGATGGGCAACAAAAGCTATATGGTAGAAATTGGGGGAGAGATTGTCACCAAAGGCAACAGCCCTAAAACGGGACAAGCTTGGAAAATAGCCATTGACGATCCCCGTCAGGGAGGGCAACGAAATTTTTTACAAACCCTCACGCTTCAGAATCAAGCCTTGGCCAGTTCGGGAAACTACCGCAAATACCGTATAGATTCCATTACCGGTGAACAATTTGTACACTCTATCAATCCCCTCAACGGATCTGCTTTAAAAACCAATATCCTCAGCACCTCTGTCAAAGCTCCAGACTGTATGACCGCTGACGCATGGGCCACAGCGCTCATGGTAATGCCCCTTGAAAAAGGAAAAACGCTTATTGAAAATGACCCTCAACTAGAGGCCCTCTGGTCAGTAGCCGGGGAAGAAGATCTACAGCTGATTAAATCCGGGAACTGGTAGTTTAGAACTTCTACTTACGCATTACCGGTATCTTTTCTTTTTGAGGCAGGGCATATCGCTCAATTTCTTCTGTAGTAAGTTTGCGCTGGAAAAAAAACCCCTCAGCGGAGAAACCCACTGACTTGAGCCTTTGATAGTAGTCCTGCCCATAAACCCGAACGTGATCGTATTGTCCAAAAACTCGGCTGCGTTCATTGGCATCCGTTATACTATTGTCTTCGAATGTTTTTGTTTTTCCTTCCTCAAGGGGGACTTGGGCGATCAGTGTTCCTCCTTTTTTTAGGACACGATACAATTCCGTCATGGCTTTGAGGTCGTTGGGAATGTGTTCCAAAACGTGATTGCAAAGGATCAGATCGTATTGATTGTCCTGGAAAGGCAAATAGCAAATATCCGCAACTACGTCTGCCAGAGGCGAATAGAGATCGGTGGTGGTGTAGTCCCAATGCTTAAATTGTTTAAACTTCCAGTAAAAAACCTGCTCAGGGGCTACATGCAGCACCTTTAGATTTTGATTTAAAAAATTGGTTTCTCTATCCAAATAAAGCCATAGCAAACGATGACGTTCGAGGGATAGTGTACCCGGACAAAGGGCATTGGGACGCAAAGTTTTACCATAACCATAGGGCAAAAACTTTCGGTACACAGAACCATCAATGGGATCAATGAACTTACTGCCTTTGAAATAAATCCGCAAAAGGGGTTGAAAAAAAAGACTCATACGAATCAACAAGGATCGGGGTAAAAAACGCAAGATCCATTTCATGCCTTAGCAGTATGTTTTTTGAAGGCAATTTCTTCATCGGATTGAATCCCTAAAGCCTCATAGATATAATCAAATGTGGAGAGCAGTTGAGGTTTTCCATCGATCAAAGCAACATTGTGTTCAAAATGAGCACTGGGTTGATTGTCGGCAGTCTTAATGGTCCATCCGTCGCTAAAATGACGAATATTTTTGGTGCCCAGATTGATCATGGGTTCTATGGCGATGACCATGCCGTTAAGGAATTTTTTTCCCTTACCTCTTTTGCCGTAATTGGGAATTTCTGGGGATTCGTGCATGGTTTTACCCAATCCATGCCCTACCAATTCTCTTACCACACCATAGCCAAAAGATTCTGTATAGGTTTGAATGGCATGTCCCAAATCGCCAACTCGGTTGCCGTGACAAAAGGCTTCTATGCCGATATATAGGGATTTTTTGGTAACCTCCAATAGCTTTTTGGTTTCGGCAGCGATAGTTCCCACCTCAAAGGTGTACGCGTGGTCTCCGTAAAATCCATTTTTGAGCACGCCGCAGTCTACAGACAAGATGTCTCCTTCCTCCAAGGGTTTGTCGTTGGGAATGCCATGAACGACCTCGGCGTTGGGACTTACACAAAGGGTGTTGGGGAAGTCGTATAAACCCAAAAAACCCGGTGCTGCCCCATGGTCGCGGATAAAACTTTCTGCCAGTCGATCCAGATGTAAAGTCGTTACACCCGGCTTGATTTCCTTTGCCAGCATGCCCAGGGTTTGGGATACAATCAATGCGCTTTCACGCATCAACTCGATTTCCTCTAAACTTTTGATCTTTACCATGGGCTATTCATACGAATGAGTGTAGGGCTCCCCTTTAATGATTTTTGCAATATCAGATTCGAGACTGTTTACAGGAAACTCTACAAATCTATTGATTTCGTATCCATTTCTAAAAAAAATGATGGTGGGGACATTGTAAATCTCCAATCCCTTTTCCGAATTTTCGGGGGTGGTTTTTTCTTCCGACATGGCATACATTTCGACATGCTTTTGATCAAATTCCATGCCATGGAGTAACTTAAAAAAATGAGGGATCTCTCTTCGGCTGTCCTCGCACCAAGTTCCCATGAAGACCTTGATTTCCAATCCCTTAAGGTGGGCTTCCAGATTTTTTACCCATTGGGGATCGACACTGTACTTGTCATATTCTTGATTGAACCAGAGGGTATTGGTGGAGGTTTGTAAATTGGCCCTATTGATCTTTCCCAGTAGAATCATTTCACCACTGCTGGCTTGAACCGGCTGGGTTGCCAATGGCTTTTGTTGTTGAGCACCACAACTGATCAGCAGGATACTTAGGCTTGTAAAAATAACTTTTTTCATAGGTTGAATGTTTGGGGGTGATGTTGTTATACCAGTGGTTTACCTGTCATGGCTTCGGGAATATCCACCGCCATCAGTTTTAGAATGGTGGGGGCAATGTCTCCCAATACACCGTCTCCAATGGGGGTGATTTCCCCATCGACCAAAATCAAAGGAACCGGATTGATGGTATGTGCCGTATTGGGTGAACCGTCGGGATTGACCATGGTTTCACAATTTCCGTGATCGGCAATGACAATAATTTTATATTCGTTTTCCAAAGCCGCATCAATGATGTTTCCGACACATTGATCCACGGTCTCACAGGCTTTAATGGCGGCTTGTAAATCTCCGGTATGTCCTACCATATCAGGATTGGCAAAGTTTAAACAGATA